>JAUZEX010000496.1 GCA_030838815.1 Actinomycetota bacterium | reverse complement strand
GAATGTCAACCCGGACTGGCCCCACGGTGATCGCTTGATTTGGCCCCACCTGGCTAGGCGGTCTTCCTGCGGGAGCGGCTGGCCTGGGTGACGCGGAGGCGGTAGCTGTCGGTGCCGGTCTCGATGATGTGGGCGTGGAAGGTGACCCGGTCGACGATGGCGGCGACGAGGCGGGGGTCGGGGATGATCTGGCCCCACTCGCTGAACGGGAGGTTGGAGGCGGTGGCGATGGACGCCTTTTCTTCTCGTTCGGTGATGACCTGGAAGAGGAGCTCGGCGCCTCGGCCGTCGAGTTGGACGTAGCCGAGCTCGTCGAGGCAGAGCAGGTCGAGCCGGCCGTAGCGGGCGACGATTCGGGACAGGCGTCGTTCGTCGGCCGCCTCGACGAGCTCGTTCACGAGCTGGGCGGCGGTGACATAGCGGACCCGGCGGCCTTGCTCGCAAGCGGCGATGCCGAGACCGATGAGGAGGTGGCTTTTCCCGGTGCCGCTGTCGCCGAGGAGCACGACTGGTTGACCGGCGTCGAGGTAGCTGCCCGAGGCCAGGGTGGCGATGGTGGTGGGGCTGACGCTGGGGGCGGCGTTGGTGTCGAAGTCCGCCAGTCGTTTCATGCGGGGGAAGCGGGCCTCGTGGATGCGGCGTTGCCGGCGCCGCTCGGCCCGTTCATCGCACTCGGCGGAGAGCACCTCGGCGAGATAGGACAAGTAGGAGAGCTGGGACCGCTGGGCGAGTTCGGCCAGGCGCTCGGCTTCGGACCGGACGATGGGGAGGCGCAGCTCCCGGGTGGCCGCGCCGATGGCCGCCGAGGCCGCGGTGTCGGTCATCTTGGTCACGAGCTGGCCTCCAGGAGTTGGTCGTAGCCGTCCAGGGTGGGTTTGGGTCGGTCGAACCGGGCCAGGACCCCGATGGGGACCACCGGCGCCGGTGGGGCCGCTTCGGCGGCCCGGCGGGCCTCGACCAGCACCACTTCGGGATCGACGCTGCCCGCCGTCAGCGCTGCGGTCATCCCGGCGATCACCGCGGCGTGGGGAAGCTGGCGATGGGTGAGGAGCACGTCGATGAGCACCCGGGTTCCCGCCCCGTCGCCGAGGCGGCGCCGCGCGAGGGCCCAGAACTCGTCATGGGTGGCCGAGAACGCCCCCGACGCCCGGGCACGGGCCAGGGCGGTCGCTCCCGGCAACGCGCCGGGCTTGCGGGCCAGGACCTCGAGGTAGTGATCCAGCACCAGGACCTCGGTGCCCTTGGTGACCGCCCGGGCATGATGGGCCACCTGCCGGCGGCCGTCGAACACCTCGACCGTCTCCGCTCCCAGCATGACGTCGAGGCGTTTGCCGGCGTAGCGGGCCGGGACGGAGTAGAAGCACTGGCGGACACAGACCCTCGACTTGGCGTCGACGCGGTTGGTGGAGCAACGGCGGGTGTCGAACGCCTCGGCCGGGAGCGGCCGCAGCTCGTGGGCTTCGACCGCGAAGTGTTCCCCGACGCTGAGGAACCGGCCGCTGATCCGGCGGTGGTCGTCCATGGCGTCGGCTCGGGCCATCAACTCGTTCAACTCCGCCAACGATCCGACCCGGGGCATGGGGACCATGTGGCGGCGGCGGAACCGGCCGATCTCTCCTTCCACCCCGCCCTTCTCATGCGCGCCGTCCTTGCCCGGGAAACAGAAGAACGAGTCGAACCCGTAGTGGGACCGCAGCGCGATGAACCGGTCGCTCTCGAGGCGGTCCCGTCCTTTGAGGACCCGGGTGACGGCCGGTTTCAAGTTGTCGTAGCGGACCCGGCCCGGCACCCCACCGAAATGCTCGAAGGCCTGCACGTGCCCGTCCAGGAACACTTCCTGGGCCTGATTGGCGTAGATCCGGTGGAAGCCCTTCCCCGACGCCGACAGCCGCATGACGAACATCCAGCCCGACACCGGCAGCTCATCGAGATAGAAGCTCACCTCGCCGAAATCGACTTCGCCTTCATCGCCGAGCGGATGGGTCTGGGGCACCTTCACCTCCACGAGCGGGACCGCCGAGCGGCCCTTGGCCTCCGCGACGTAACGGCGGACCGTCGACTCGCCCACAACCACGCCGTGTTCCTCCACCAGCCGCTGCCACACCCGGCGCGCCGTGTGCCGCTGCTTCTTCGGTGCCAACGCATCGGCCGCCAGCCAACCGTCGATGATCGCCTTCCACGGCCCCAACACCGGAGCGTCCCGCTCCACCGCCTTCCGCGTCGGCGGCACCGGCGACATCAAGGCCTGGCGGACATTGCGGCGATGCGTCTTGAACCGCCGGGCCAACTCGCGTTTCGACAGCCCCTCGCGCTCATGGACCTTGCGGATCTGCTCGAACAGCTCCACCTTCGACCTCTTCGCCATCCGCCCACAGTCACCACCACGACACCCAACGTGGTGGACCCGGACCGACAGCCCCAAGGTGGGGCCAAATCAAACGAGCACTACCGGCCCAGGTGGGGCCAGATCAGATGAGCACACTCACCCTTCCCAACGCGTGCTGTCGCCCACCAGGTGATGGGACGGTTTTCCACCCTTCGCATGGGTCTCACCCCAGGTCCACGACCTCGGGCCCGCGCCTCCGCCGCCGACCTACACCGGCTCGTCCGGGTCCT
>JAUZEX010000490.1 GCA_030838815.1 Actinomycetota bacterium | reverse complement strand
GGTCGAGGTCGTGCGTACCAGCAGCGGCCGGATGGTGGTCGTCGGCCAGCCCGAGGCGGCCTCCTTCCATGCCCATTGAGGGCTGGGCCGGCCCGATGGGTGCCGCGGCGCGCCTCTCGTGGGACCTGCACCGGGACCTCCACCTCCTGCTGCAGTACCCGTTCATGCGCAACGCCTTCGTCGCCGGGGCGGTGGCGGCGGTGATGTGCGGGGCGATCGGCTGGTTCGCCGTCCTCCGGGGCGAGACCTACGCCGCCCACACCCTGGCCAGCGTGGCCTTCCCCGGTGCGTCGGGGGCGGTCTACCTCGGCCTGGCGCCCCTCGTCGGCTACTTCGGGTTCGCCGTGGCCGGTGCCGCGCTCATCGCCTGGCTCAGCCCTCTGGGACCCGGCCGTCGTGAACGGCACTCGGCCACCGTCGGCGCCGTGCAGGCCATGGCCCTCGCCGTCGGCTTCTGGTTCGTCAGCCTCTACCGGGGCTTCCTCTCCAGCCTCAGCGGCTTCCTGTTCGGATCGTTCCTGGGCGTGACCCGCGACGACGTCCTGGTCCTGACGATCACGGCCGCACTGGCCCTGGCAGTCCTGGCGGTCCTCGGCCGGCCGTTGCTCTTCGCTTCGGTCGACCCCCGGGTGGCGGAAGCGGCCGGTGTGCCGGTGCGGGCCGTGTCGCTGCTCTACCTGATCCTGCTCGGCTGCGCGGTGGCCGAGGCCAGCCAGTTCACCGGCGTGCTTCTGGTGCTCGGCCTCCTGGTCGTTCCCGCCGCCAGCGCCACGGCGCTCACCACCCGGCCGTCGGTGGGTCTCGTCCTGTCGGTGGGGCTGGCCCTGGTCACGGTGTGGGCCGGGCTGGCTGCGGCGTACTTCACCGACCGCCCGGTGGGGTTCTGGGTCACCTCGGTCGGCTTCGTCGGCTACCTGCTGGCCCGGAGCGCGGGGGCCGTCCGGGGCCGCTGGACCCGGCGGCCCCGTATGACCGGGGCCGCATGAGCCTGCTGCTGGCCATCTGGGCCGGGCCGCTGTCCCAGGATTTCTTCCGGCGGGCCTTCGCCGCCGGGACGGCCGCGGCCATCGCCGCCGGTCTCATCGGCGCCTTCCTGGTGCTGCGCAACCAGGTCTTCGCCGGCGACGCCCTCGGCCACGTCGCCTTCACCGGCGGGCTGGCCGCTCTCGCCTTCGGGTTCGCCGCCCGCACCGGCGTCTTCGCCGCCACCGTGGCCGTGGCCGTCCTGCTCGCCGTCCTCGGCGGACGGGCCCGGCTCAACGACGTCGTCACCGGAGTGGTGTTCACGTGGCTCCTCGGTCTGGGCGTGCTGTTCCTGTCCGTCTTCACGTCGGCGCGCGCCACCGGCAACGGCGCAGGGGCGGTGCGGGTCCTCTTCGGGTCGATCTTCGGGATCGACCGCGCCACTGCGGCGCAGACGGGATGGATCGCGGCCGGCGTCGTCGCCGCCATGCTCGTCATCAGCCGGCCGCTGCTGTTCGCCTCGATCGATCCCGACGTCGCCGAGGCCCGCGGCGTGCCGGTCCGGGCGTTGAACGTCGCGTTCCTCGTCGCCGCCGGCGTCATGGTCGCCCAACTGGTCCAGGTCGTCGGAGCGCTGCTGTTGCTCGGGTTGATCACCACCCCGGCCGCCACCGCCCAGCGGCTGACCGCCCGGCCGTGGCGGGCCATGGCCGCGTCGGTGGCGATCGCTGTCGGCACCGTCTGGGCCGGGCTGTGGCTCAGCTACGTCCGGCCGAACCTCCCGCCGAGTTCCAGCATCGTCGCCACCGGGTTCGTCGTGTGGCTGGCCGTGGAGCTGTCCGCCCGGGTCCGCCTCCAGACCGATGAGTTTCCGGCGCCCCCGTCGTCGGAACGGTGAGAAGCTGGGGCGACGGGCCCGGGCCAGGAGGAGGACGAGCAGATGAGCGGAGTTCGGGTCGCGGTGGGAACCCGCAAAGGGGCGTTCATCCTGACGGCCGACGGCAGCCGGACGAAGTGGGACGTCGACGGCCCGCACTTCGGGGGCTGGGAGATGTACCACGTGAAGGGATCCCCGGCCGACCCCGACCGGCTCTACGCCTCGCAGTCGAGCGGATGGTTCGGCCAGATCATCCAGCGGTCGGACGACGGCGGCCGGACGTGGAACCCGGTTGGGAATGACTTCCGGTACGAGGGTGAGACCGGTACCCACCAGTGGTACGACGGCACGCCCCACCCCTGGGAGTTCGCCCGGGTGTGGCATCTGGAGCCGTCGCCCACCGACCCCGACCGGGTCTACGCCGGGGTGGAGGACGCCGCCCTGTTCCGCTCCGACGACGGCGGGCAGAGCTGGGGTGAATTGGCCGGCCTTCGGGGCCACGGGACTGGTCCGGCGTGGCAGCCCGGCGCGGGCGGCATGTGCCTCCACACCGTGATCCTCGACCGGGACCGTCCCGACCGGATCATCACCGCCATCTCCGCCGCCGGCGCCTTCCGCAGCGACGACGGCGGCCAGTCGTGGCGGCCGATCAACAAGGGGCTGCACTCCGAGGGCATCCCGGACCCCGCCGCCGAGGTCGGCCACTGCGTCCACCACATCGCCGCCCATCCCGCCCGTCCCGACGTGCTGTTCATGCAGAAGCACTGGGACGTAATGCGCAGCGACGACGGCGGTGACTCCTGGCGGGAGGTGAGCGGCAACCTTCCGACCGACTTCGGTTTCGTCATCGACGTCCACGCCCACGAACCCGAGACCATCTACGTCGTCCCGATCCACAGCGATTCGGAGCACTACCCGCCGGACGGCCGGCTGCGGGTGTACCGCAGCCGCACCGGCGGCGAGGAGTGGGAGGCCCTGACGGAGGGGCTGCCCCAGGCCAACTGCTACGTCAACGTGCTGCGGGACGCCATGACCGTCGACGGCCTCGATCCGTGCGGCATCTACTTCGGGACCACCGGCGGCGCCGTCTACGTGTCGGCCGACGCCGGCGACCGCTGGGTGCCGATCGTGACCGACCTGCCCCCGGTGCTGTCGGTCGAGGTCCAGACGCTCCCATGATCCGCGTCGTGCTCCCGGCCCACCTCAAGACGCTGGCCGCCGTCGGCGGGGAAGTACAGCTCGACGTGGCCGACCCGGTCACGACCGGTGCGGTCCTCGACGCCCTCGAAGCCCGCTTCCCCGTCCTCGGCGGTACGGTCCGGGACCGGGCCACGGGCCGCCGCCGCCCCTTCATCCGCTTCTTCGCCGGCGAGGAGGACCTCTCCCACAGCCCGGCCGACGCCGCCCTCCCCCCGGCTGTCGCCACCGGCGCCGAACCCTTCTGCATCGTGGGCGCCATGGCCGGCGGCTGACTGAATTTGCGTCGGCCCTCTAGAGTCGGGCCGATCGAGGGTGATCGCCCGCCGGCGCACCCTGAAGCCAGGAGGCGCCGCGGGTGACCGTAGCCACGAACGACGACGAGGCTCTCTTCCCGGTACTGAGCCCCGAGCAGTTGGCGCTGCTCGAACCGTTCGGGACCCGCCGCTCCATCGCGCCGGGCGATGTGCTCTTCGCCGAAGGCGACGCCTCCTACGACTTCTTCGTCGTGCTGTCGGGCCTCGTCGATATCGTCGGCCACTTCGATGGCGAGGACGTGCTCATCGCCCAGCACGGCGCCGGCCGCTTCCTCGGCGAGCTCAACCTGCTCACCGGCCAGCGCGTCTATCTCACGGCCCGGGTGGTGGAGGGCGGCGAGGTGCTGGCCGTGCCCGTCGCCGGGCTGCGCCAGGTGATCGCCCGCCTGCCGTCGTTGTGCGACATCATCCTCGGCGCCTTCGTTGCCCGCCGGGAGGGCCTGCTGTCCGGCGCGGCCCGGGCGGTGCGGGTCATCGGGTCGCGCTTTTCGGCCGAGTCGCTGGCCATGCGGGAGTTCCTGGCCCGCAACCGACTGCCCCACCAGTGGCTCGACGTCGAGCGTGACCCCGAGGTTGACCGTCTCGGGGCCGAGTTCGGTCTCTCCGGCGTCGACCTCCCGGTGGTCATCGTCGGGACGACCGTCCTGCGCCGGGCCACGCCGGGCGAGGTGTCGCAGTACCTCGGGCTGACCGTCGAGTCGCTCCCGGGGCGGTGCTTCGACCTCGTGGTGATCGGCGCCGGGCCGGCCGGACTGGCCGCCTCTGTCTACGGCGCGTCCGAGGGGCTCACCACCCTCACCGTCGAGGCGGCCGTCCCCGGCGGGCAGGCCGGCACCAGCTCCCGGATCGAGAACTACCTCGGCTTCCCGGCCGGCGTGTCGGGGGCGGAACTGACCGACCGGGCCACGACCCAGGCGCTCAAGTTCGGCGCCCGTCTCACCGTGCCGTGCCGGGCGACGGCCCTCGGCGAGCGGGCCGGGCACCTCGTCGTGGGTCTGAGCGACGGCACCGAGCTGGCCGGACGGGCGGTGGTCGTGGCCAGCGGCGCGCAGTACCGACGGCTGCCGGTCGACCGTCTGGCGGAGTTCGAGGGCCTCGGCGTGTACTACGCCGCCACCGAGGTCGAGGCCAATCTCGTGCGGGAGACGCCCGTTCTCGTTGTGGGAGGCGGCAACTCAGCCGGTCAGGCAGCCCTGTTCCTCGCCGCCTCGGGTTGCCCGGTGACGCTGGTGATGCGGGGCTCCGAGCTCGGCAAGTCGATGTCGCGCTACCTCGCCGACCGCATCGAGGCCCACCCGGCCATCACCGTCCGCACCGGTACGACCGTCGGGGCGCTCCACGGCCACGACGTCCTCGACGGCGTCACCCTCGATGTCGACGGCCGGCCCCACGACGTGCCCGCCGCCGGACTGTTCTCGTTCATCGGCGCCGTGCCGTCCACCGACTGGCTGTCGGGCCGGGCCGCCCTCGACCCGGCCGGGTTCATCCGGACCGACCGGGCCCTCGGCCCCGACGACCTCGACGACGCCTGGACGACCCTGGGCCGGACGCCCCTACCGTTCGAGAGCAGCCAGCCGGGGCTGTTCGCCGTCGGCGACGTCCGGGCCGGCTCGATGAAGCGGGTGGCGTCGGCCGTCGGCGAAGGCTCCGCCGCCGTGCGCTCCGTCCACGAGCACCTCGCCTTCCACGGCTGAACGAGGGTCGGCGGCCTACCGGTAGACCTGCACACCTTCGGGGTGCTGGTCGGCGCTGAGAGCGAAGCTCGAGTACCGCTGCCCCGAACGGAGCCACAGGAGCGACAGCTGGCCCTTGCAGTTGCCGCTGTTGCGGGTAATGGGGCCGGTCGTGTTCGGGACCTCGCAGACGACGACGCCCATGCCGTTGATGGTCTTACCGTTGTTGGTCAGGGCGTTGGACACGGTGCGGGTGCCGCCGGAGCAGTTGACGACCAGAGCCGGGTTCCAGTGCTCGTGGGGTTTGGTCGTGTAATCGACCCACGTCTCGGTGCATCGGCCACCGGGGCCGTCAGGGTCGACGGCGGTGATGGTGACGCTGTTAGCCCCGTGGTCGGAGAATCGGATGGCGGTGCCCGATCGCCCGTTGACGCCCGAGACGGTCTTCTTCTCGACCTGGGTCGAGGCGGCATGGGCCGGAAGGGCCACAGCGACGAAGAGTCCGGCGGACACGGCCAGCGTGATGAAAGCGCGACGACGCAACATGCATGTTCCCCCAGCATTTCCTGTTGCAGCCCCCCAGCTGCCACCTCAATTGTGGGGCTGAACGTAGCCTGAGAGCAAGTCGCCCCCGACGGTACGATTGCACCGCGTCGGGGATTCGGGAACAGGGGGAGACCGGGATGACGAAGTACCTCAGGGTTGTCAGCGCCGCGTTCCTGCCCGCGGTGGCCACGGTGTCGTTGGTGGGATTGGGCTCCGGAGGGTCGTTCGCGGCCGAGAAGGCGCCGTCGACCTGCAGCCCCAACGGCACGGCGCTGGCCATCACGGCCAACGACAACAAATTCGACAAGGACTGCCTCGCTGCGCCGTCCAACCAGGCGTTCACGATCGCCTTCGACAACCAGGACCGCGGCCTGCCCCACAACGTGTCGATCTACGACAAGGACCACGGCGACAAAGCGCTCTACACCGGCGAGATCACCTACGGTCCGAACAAGACGACCTACGCCGTCCCGGCCATCCCGGCGGGCAATTACCAGTTCCGCTGCGACCCGCACGCCGATTTCATGTTCGGGAACTTCATCGTGCAGTGATGCAGTGATGACCGCACCGGTTCGCCCGTCCCCGGTGCGGGGACGCCGCCCGACCGCCTGAGCCGGCCCTCTCGGCGCCGGTCACGGCAACGGAGCGGCGGTGTACAGGCCCTGGGCGGCGGTCCAGGCCTGGAGGTCGCGGCGTTCGACGGCGGCGGCCATCAGGTCGGGGAACAGGTCGGGGGTACAGGCGAAGGCCGGGATGCCGAGGCCGGCGAGGGCGGCGGCGTGGTCGTGGTCGTAGGCGGGGGCGCCGTCGTCGGACAGGGCGAGGAGGACGACGACCGTGACGCCGGAGGCGACCAGCGAGGCGGCCACCCGCAGCATCTCGTCGGGGTCGCCGCCTTCGAAGAGGTCGGACACGAGGACGAGGATGGTGTCGCGGGGCCGGGTCACCCGGGCGGCGCAGTACGTCAGGGCGCCGGCGATGTCGGTACCGCCGCCCAGCTGCACGCCGAAGAGGACGTCGACGGGATCGTCGAGCTCCTCGGTCAGGTCGACGACGGCGGTGTCGAAGGCGACGAGGCGGGTCGACAACGACCGGACCGAGGCGAGGACGGAAGCGAACAAGGATGCGTACACAACGGATGCGGCCATCGAACCGCTCTGGTCGAGGCAGAGGATGATCTCCCGCAGGACCTGGGGCGAGCGCCGGCCGTAGCCGACGAGCCGCTCGGGGATCACGGTGCCGAGCTCGGGTTGGTAGTGGCGCAGGTTGGCGGCGACGGTGCGGCCCCAGTCGATGTCGCCGGCCCGGGGCCGGCGGGTGCGGGCCGCCCGGTGGAGGGCGCCGGTCACCGCCTGGCGGGTGGGGGCGGCGAGGCGGGCCTCGAGCTGGTCGGTCACCCACCGGACGACAGCCCGGGCGGTCTCCCGGGAATGCTCGGGGATCGCCCGGCGCAGGGTCAGCAACGTGCCGACGAGATGGATGTCGGGCTGCACGGCGCCGAGCAGCTCCGGTTCGAGGAGCAGCTGGGCCAGCCCGAGCCGCTCCATGGCGTCGCGCTGGAGCACGGACACGACGCTGGCCGGGAAGTAGCGCCGGATGTCGCCCAGCCAGCGGGCCACCCGGGGCGACGATCGCCCGAGCCCGCCCCGCCCGCGGCCGACGCCGCTCTCGGCGCCGGCTCCGCTGTCGCCGTACAGGGCGTCGAGGACGGAGTCGCGTCCGGCGTCCTCGCCGTCCAGACCCGCTCCGGTGTCATCGGCTTCCCCGCCCCCGAGCACCAGCCGCCACCGCCGCAGCCGCTCGCTACCCGAAGAACCCGGGGCCACTGCCGCTCCGCTCACGGCCGCCCCCCGGTCCCGCTGCACCCAACCTGCGCTCCTGCGTCGCGCCATGCGCGACGGATGAGCGCAGGATCGGCGGGGCGGGGCGGTGCGCAACCAACCTGCGTTCGTGCGTCGCGCCATGCGCGACGGATGAGCGCAGGGTCGGGGGGGCGGGGCGAAACCGGCGTGGTCATCAGCCGGCTCCCAGGAGTTCGCGCAGGCGGGGGAGCACCCGGGCGGCCCGCTCGGGGTCGAGCGTGTCGTCGGCGTCGGCGGGGCCAGTGCCGTCCTCCAGACGGCGGAGGTGCGAGCCGAGGGCGCGGCGGTCGGGAGCGGGGAAGGTGGCGAAGGTGCGCCGCAGCACCGGCAGCAGCTCGTCGAAGACTGCGCCCCGCACCTCCGAGATCCAGTCGTCGACGACCCGGAGCAGCGTGGGGTCGTGGAGGAGGAGGCTGGCGTCGCCGGAGAGGAATCCCTCGATCCAGGCCGCGCCGCGGGCCGCTTCGTCGGCCAACGACAACGCTCGGGAGAGGCGGCGCTGCACGTCGCCGGCGTCGAGGACGCCGCTGTCGAGGAGGACGCGCACCGCCCGTCCGGCGAGGAGGCCGTGGACGCCGCGCTGGTCGGCGACGGCCCGCAGCGCCGCCAGCCAGGGTTGGCGCAGGGCGGCGTCGTCGAGGAGGCCGACGGCCCGGTCGACGGAGTCGACGAGATCGGAGAGGCCGGCGGCACCGTCGTCGTCGACGGCGGCCACGGCGGAGGGGAGGCCGACGGCGACCCGGGTGAGCAGCCCGGCCAGTACCGGGGCGACCGCCTCGGTGTCGACACGGCGGACGTTGCCATAGCGGCGGGTGCGGGCCAGCGGTTCGACGGCGGCCATGAGCCGGGCGGTGTCGCGCTGTTGGGCCGCCCGTTCGGCCAGGGTGGCGGTGACGGCGTTGAGGGCCGCCGGCAGCTCGGCGAGGAGAGCCTCCTCCACGAGGCCGGCCACGTCGCCCGGATCGCTGAGGCGGGCGGCGGCGGCGGTGAGGGTGGCGGTGGCGGCCGACTCGATCGTCGTTCCGGTCGCCGAGGCCTCGACCAGCGCCACCTCGAATGAAGGGTGCCACTGCAGCACCCACACCTCCTTGAACGTGCCGCCGGTGCGGCCGGTGTCGGCGGGCTGCCCCCAGTCGACGCCGAGGACGGCCAGCCGGCGTAACAGCTGGGACCGCTGCCGGTGGCCGTCGGTGCGGAGGTCGAGCTCGATCGTCTTCGGGGCGGCCGAGGCGGGGAGGCGGAGACGACGCTGGGCCCGGGCCAGGTCGCGGGCCAGGGGCACCATCGGCGTGTCGTCGGGAACGGAGCCGAGGTCGTGGCCGACGAGCAGTTCGGCGGAGATGAGCCGCAGCGGGACCGGCGATCCGCCGGCCAGCGCCGCCTCGGCGGCATCGAGGACCTCGCCGAGGCCGGGCCCCGGCCGGGA
>JAUZEX010000478.1 GCA_030838815.1 Actinomycetota bacterium | reverse complement strand
ATGGCCTTCGGCGGGGTCGTGGCCATGAAGGACGTCTCCCTGACCATCCCGAGAGGCCAGATCTTCGGGATCATCGGTCCCAACGGCGCGGGCAAGACCACGCTGTTCAACTGTGTGACGGGCATCTTCCGGCCCACCGGCGGGGAGATCCTGGTCAACGGACGGTCCGTCGTGGGGTCGCGGCCCCACCGGATCACCGAGACCGGCGTCGCCCGCACCTTCCAGAACATCCGGCTGTTCCCCAACGTCACCGCCCTGGAGAACGTCCTCGTCGGAGCGGACGCCCGGCACCGGACGAGCGTCCCCGGCGCCCTCCTCGGGCTGTCCCGGCACCGGCGGGAGGAGCGCGACGGAAAGGCGGAGGCGCTCCGCCTGCTCGCCTACGTGGGGATCGCCGGCCGGGCCGGCGACCTCGCCCGCAACCTGCCCTACGGCGACCAGCGGCGGCTGGAGATCGCCCGGGCCATCGCCACCGGCCCGAGCGTCCTCCTGCTGGACGAGCCGGCGGCGGGCATGAATCCGGCGGAGAAGCGAGACCTCGTCGACCTGATCCGCAAGATCCGCGACTCCGGCCTGACCGTCGTGCTCATCGAGCACGACATGAGCCTGGTCATGGGCGTGTGCGACCAACTGGCCGTCCTGGACTTCGGCGAGAAGATCGCCGAGGGGGAACCGGACGACGTCAGGACCGACCCCCGGGTCATCGAGGCCTACCTGGGGGCGCCCGGTGCTGCTTGAGCTGCGCGACGTCCACGTCCGCTACGGCAAGATCGAGGCCCTGAAAGGGGTCTCGCTCGCCGTCGAGGAGGGCGAGATCGTCACGCTCATCGGCGGGAACGGGGCGGGGAAGACGACCACGCTCAAGACGATCTCGGGCCTGCGGCCCGTGGCGGCCGGAACGATCCGCCTCGGAGGCGAGAGCATCGTCGGCATCCCTCCTCACCGGCTCGTGGCCCTGGGTGTCGCCCACGCCCCGGAGGGGCGGGGCATCTTCCCCGGCATGACCGTGCGCGAGAACCTCGAGATGGGTGCCTACGGGCGGCGGGGGGCCGACCTCCGCCCCGACCTGGAACGGGCCCTCGACCTGTTCCCCCGCCTCCGGGAGCGCATCAAGCAGTTCGCCGGCACGCTCTCCGGCGGCGAACAGCAGATGCTGGCCATCGGCCGGGCGCTCATGGCCCGTCCGAACCTGCTCCTCCTCGACGAGCCGTCGATGGGCCTGGCGCCGAAGCTCGTCAGCCAGGTGTTCGACACGATCACCGAGATCAACCGGCAGGGGACGACGATCCTCCTCGTCGAGCAGAACGCCGCCCAGGCGCTGCAGCGGGCGCACCGGGCCTACGTGATCGAGACGGGCCGGGTCGTGATCGAGGGGCGGGCGGCCGAGTTGCAGGCCAGCGAGGCGGTCCGCAAGGCTTACCTCGGTGAAGACTGAGGTTGCCCCGCCCCTGCCCGGCCCCGTTGACCCGGAACCGGAGGTCGACCGCCGCCGGAGCCACCGGATCACGATCGTGGTCCTGGTGCTGTCGGGGATCGTGGGCGCCCTGTGGGTCATCGGCCCGATCGTCTATGCCGGGCGCGACGACCCGACGGCCATCGACAGCAAGCCCGTCCGCACGACGGTGCTGGCCGGCTGCACGCAGCTACGGGCCGATCTGGCCGCCGTGCCGGACGGGCTGAGTGTCGCCGATCGGGCCGAAGCGGAAAACCGGGCCGTGGACCGGCTCGTCGGTCGGGTGCGGGCCCTCGGACCCGACGCCCTGGCCCACGACGATCCGGTTGAGCAATGGCTGGGCGACTGGGAGACGATCGTGGCCGCCCGCCGTCAGGCCGTCCGGGAGGGCAGGCACTTCAGCACCCCCATCGCCGGCGGGGCGCCGGTCAACATCCGCATGTTCGAGCTGATCCGTTCGGGGCTCGGGAAGTGCGACGTGCCCGAGCAGCTGCTGGTGCCCCAGCCCGGAGCGGGCAACCGCTAGAAGTCCGGCTTGATCAGCATCAGGTACACGATGGCCGCTGTGAGGAGGCCGAGGATCGGGCCGACGATCTTGTCGAGCGGGTCGAGGAGCCGATGCACCCCGGCCGTGTCGCCCGCTTCCCCGGCGGTGACGGCCTTGCGCATGCGGGGAGCGGCGTAGCCCGTCCCCAGCCCGGCCAGCACGACGAACAGGGCGATGGACAGGTGGAGCCAGTGGGCGTCGCCGAAGTGGTGTTTGACCGCCGGGCTGGTGCTGATCAGGCCGATGCCGGTCACCAGGATGACCGCCACGGCGACGGTGGCGTAGCGGCTGATGACGTGCTCGGCCCGCAGGACGGCGGGAGACGGTGGATCGCCCCGCAGCTTCATCAGGCCGGGCAGGGCGTAGGTCGGCCCGAGCCCGGCGATGACGGCCAGCACGTGGAGGAAGAGCAGGACCTTGTACATGATGCCCCCGGGGACGGGCTAGGCGAGGCCGGCCCGGCGGACGGCCTCGGCGGGTTCGGCCAGCAGGCCCACGATGAACGGGCCGAAGTCGGAGTAGACGGCGGACACCTCGTCGAAGCGCATCTCGTACAGGATCTCCTTGAGGGCCACCGGGTCGTCGGCCAGCAGGGTGACGCCCCACTCCCAGTCGTCGAAGGCGAACGAGCTGGTGATGAGCTGCAGCACCCGGCCGGCGTAGGTCATGCCGACCCGGGCGTGGCCGCCCATGAGCCGGCGCCGCTCCTCGAACGGGAGCTGGTACCAGTTGGCGTTCCCCTTGCGCCGCTTGGCCATCGGGTAGAAGCAGATCAGCTTCTTGAGCGGGAGGCGGGGATGGAGCTTGTCCTCCCGGTACTTGGCTATGCGGGTGCGCCAGGCCTCCAGGCGGGCCTCGATGGCCTCCTCGTCGAGACCCTCGGTGTGCGACGCCAGGCGTTCCCGCTCCTGCTCCTCGGTGCTGGTGTACTCCGAGGTCTCGGTCAGCGACACGAACGACCACTCGAGCCGCAGCGGCGCGCCGGCCAGCTCGGCCTGGAAGGCCTGCAGGCGGGCGAGGTCAGGCCCGAGAGCCATGATCCCGAGGTCCGCCTTGTGTCCCAGGCTGGCCGACAGGAGGGCCTGATGCCCGTCGCGCTCGAGGGCGGCGACGGCGTCGAGCACCCGTTTGGCGGCGCCGGGCTCAGCTGCGGCCCGCTCCCGGTCGATCGAGTAGAAGAGGTGGAGAACACCCCACCCCTCCGAAGGCGTGACTGCGTCCATGGGCCCTGAGGCTATCGGTCCGGGTTGCCGAACCTCGCTCCGCAGCCGTTCAGCGGCGGCCGGACGCCGCCAGGCGGAAGGCGACCGCGGTCGCCACGGCGAGGAGCAGCACCGAGGCCGCGCCCACCCAGGGCCGCCGTTGAGGCCTGGCCGGCGTCCCCTTCAGCGCCGGAGCGGCGCGCTCGGCTGGCGTCGGCGAGGCCTGGGTGGGCGCGGTGACCGCGACCGGCGGCGGCTCCGTGGCCGGCGGGGTCGGCGGTGTCGGCGCGGGAGCAGGAGTGGTCGGAGCCGGCGCCACCGGGGCGGCAGAGGCGGCCGAGCCCGCCGCCCCGGTGATGCCGGCTGAAGCGCGGCCAGGCTTGCGCCCGCCGCTACCGGCCGGAGAGGAGGCGCCGGCCGTCGCCGCCGCCTTTCCCCCAGCAGGGTTCTTGATGGCCGGCCCGCCCGGAGCGCCCAACGCCCCCACGGTGACCCGCGGACCCTCGACGGTGAGGTCGCCGGCGGTGGGCACGGCCTGGGCGCCGTCGCCGTAGACCCCGGTGGCGGTGGCGCCGAGCCGGGTGGCACCGGGGCCGGAGTTGGCGAGGACGTGGAGGTGGACCGGGAACTCCGCCGTCTGGCCCGGCGCCAGCGGCGCGGTCGTGAACTGGAAGGCGGTGGCGGCCCGGCGCCCGGCGTCGGCCGCGGCGGCTTCGGGCGTGGGCCCGGCGCCGATGGTGGCGACCTCGTAGCCGAAGTCGACGCCGGGATCCGATCCCAGGCGGGGGACGATCGTCACGCCCCGGGCGGTGCCTTCGTTGGGATTACGGACCCGGAACCGGGCGTCGAATCGGCCTCCCGGCGCCACCGTGGTGGCGTCGGGCGTGATCGTCACCTCGAGGCCGGGGCAGGTGACACCGGCGGCCGGGACGGCGACCGCCGCCTCCATGTGACCGATGCGGACATCCTGGCCCAGCAGCCGGATCCGCACCAGGTCGACGGCGGCGTCGGCCGCGGTACCCGACGCCTGGGCGGCGCCGGCCCGGCCCCGGGCCCGGGGCTGCTCACCGACGACGATCTCGCCCACCCCGGGGATGTCGAGATGCAGCCCGGCCGAGCCGGCCAGCTTCTGCTCCGAGGCTGACGCCTGGGCCACGACGGCTCCGGCGGCGTTGCGCACCACCACTACCGCCTGGTCCCCGGCCAGGCCCTGGGGCCCGTAGCCGACGGCGCCCGTCCGGCCGTCGGCGGTGACCCGGAGCAGCCACTGCCCCTTCACCTCGACGGTCGTCTGGCTGGCCGTGCCGGCCAGG
>JAUZEX010000459.1 GCA_030838815.1 Actinomycetota bacterium | reverse complement strand
CCATCTCCAGCGCCTCGTCGGCCAGGGCGGCGCACCACGCCCAGCCCGCCCCGAAGGCCAGGGGCGCCTCGGTGGCCGCCCGTTCCGGGGCCCCCGACGCCCGCCGGCTCAGCAGGAGCTCGAGCGCCACCCCGGCCGGTACCAGGAGCGTGGGCACCAGCCAGGGGTACAGAGCCGGCGCCCGGCGCTGGTCGCGCCGGGCCGCCCGGGCCATCGGCAGGACATTGGCGGCCGCCGACCGGCTCCCGCCCGTGCCCATGGCGGCGGTGGTGGGCACGGGCCGGTTCCCCTCGGTGGGGAGCAGGAGGCGGAGGCGGACGGGCTCCGCCCGGGCGGCGGCCTCGGGGGTGAGGCCGAGCGCGGTGGCGAGGCCGGGGGCGGCGACGGCGAAACTGTGCCGGCGGGGCCCGAGCTCCTCGTCCTCCCCCCGGCGGCTCCGGCCGACGAGGCGGCTGTCCTCCGCCCAGAAGCAGAACCCGCGACCGGGCGACCAGTAGGCGTGGGCCACGAGCATCGCCCGGGAATGCTAGAGAGGCCGGGACCCCGGACCGTCCGTCGAGGCGGGACGGGGGTAAGGTGACCGGCCCGAAGACGCGACATGACGGAGGAGCGAGCCATGCCTGCACGCACCGCGAACGCCCGCTGGGAAGGCGGCCTGAAGGACGGCAAGGGGAACATGCGGCTGGGCGGCGGCGCCTTCGAGGGCCAGTACTCGTTCTCGTCCCGGTTCGAAGAGGGGGCGGGCACCAACCCCGAGGAGCTGATCGCCGCCGCCCACGCCGGTTGCTTCTCGATGGCCTTCTCGGCCGGCCTGGAGAAGGCGGGCTACAGCCCCAACTCGGTGGAGACGGAGGCCAAGGTCCACCTCAGCCCGGCCGACGGAGGGTTCAAGATCTCCCGTATCGACCTGGTGACGACGGCCGACGTCCCCGGCATCGCCGACGACGCCTTCCAGCAGGCGGCCCAGGCGGCCAAGGAGGGCTGCCCGGTGTCCAAGGCGCTGTCCGCCGTCGAGATCACCCTGGCCGCCAGCCTGGCCGGCTGAGGGGCCCATCTCGGGCGCCTGAGCGCCCGCCGGGGTGGGTAGAGGGAGTCGCATGGTGTCGACGACGCGCTCCGGGAAGCTGGCCGAGTACCAGGCCAAGCGCGACTTCACCCGTACCCCGGAGCCGTCGGGGAAGAGGCGCCGGCGGGCCCCGGCCGGCGGTCACCGGTTCGTGGTCCAGCGCCACCGGGCCCGGCGGCTCCACTACGACCTGCGGCTGGAGCACGACGGCGTCCTCGTCAGCTTCGCCGTACCCAAGGGCCCGACGCTCGACCCGAAGGCCCGCCGGCTCGCCGTGCACGTGGAGGATCACCCGCTCGACTACTTCGACTTCGAGGGGGTGATCCCCCACGGCTACGGCAAGGGCGACGTGATCGTCTGGGACTGGGGGACGTGGAAACCGGCCGACGACGTCGACCCGGCCGAGGCGCTGCGGCGGGGCGAGCTGCACTTCGACCTCGACGGCCAGAAGCTCAAGGGCCGCTTCGTCCTCATCCGGCGGGACAAGCCCGACGGCAAGGAGGACTGGCTCCTGCTCCACAAGGGCGACGGGGACGCCGTGGCCGGCTGGGATCCGGAGCAGCACCCCGAGTCGGTGAAGACCGGCCGCACGAACGACGATGTCGCCGCCGGCCTGAAGGCGCCGGCGACCCGGACGGCGCCGGAGAAGCGGACCGCCCCGGAGGCGCGGGCCAGCAAGTCGCCCGCCAAGGCGGCGCCGGCGAAGGCGGCGCCAGCGAAGAAGGCCGGCCCGGCGAAGAAGGCCGCGGCGGGGCGGAACTCCGGCGGCGGTCGCAGCAAGAAGGCGGCCGGGCCTCGGTGGGAGCCGGCCACGGCGGAGGAGCTCGCCGGCCTCGATGCGTTGCCGGGCAAGGGGGAGTGGGAGTTCCAGGGGCGCATCCTGCGGCTCACGAACCTGGACAAGGTGCTGTTCCCCGCCCGCCCCGGCGAGGAGCCCGTCACCAAACGGGACCTCATCCGCTACCACGCCCAGATGGCTCCGGCGATGCTGCCCTACCTCCACGACCGGCCGGTGAACATGCACCGTTACCCCAACGGTGCGGACAAGCCGGGGTTCTGGCACAAGGCCGTCCCCGACCACGCCCCCGAGTGGATGACCCAGTGGCGCAACGAGGACGCCGATGCGGGCGAGACCGAGTGCTACTTCGTCCTCGACTCGCCGCCGGCGCTGGTGTGGGTGGCGAACTACGGCGCGCTCGAGCTCCACCCCTGGACATCGACGGTCGACGCTCCCCACTCGCCGACCTGGGCGCTGATCGATCTCGACCCCGGCGAGAAGACGACCTGGGACGACCTCCTCCTCTTCGCCCGCCTGCACCGCACCGCCCTCGAACACCTCGGCGTCGAGGCCCGGCCCAAGGTGACGGGTCAGCGCGGCATCCAGATCTGGGTGCCCGTCACCCAGGGCCGCTACTCCTTCGAGGACACGAGGGCCTGGGTCGAGAAGCTGTCCCGCACCATCGGTCAACTGGTGCCGGACAAGGTCAGCTGGGCGTGGGAGAAGAAGCAGCGCCGCGGCCTGGCCCGCCTCGACTACACCCAGAACGCCATCAACAAGACCCTGGTGGCGCCCTGGAGCCCCCGACCGGCCCCCGGCGCCCCGGTGTCCGTACCCCTCGACTGGGACGAGCTCGACGACCCCGACCTCCGCCCCGACCGCTGGACCATCCGCACCGCCCTCGACCGCCTCTCCGACCACGGCGACCCCCTGGCCCCCCTCATCGGCTCCCACCAGGACCTGCCGCCCCTCTAGAGGCCCCGGCCGTCCCGCAACTGGCGTTCGTTTACCGGGGATGAGCGGAAATGGAACGCCGGTTGCGGTGGCGCGGGCGTTTTGAGGGGGCGCCGGCCCGGGTAGGCGCGCCATGTCGCCTGTCACGCGTCGTCGCATCAGGAGGGCCAGCATGCCGACCGACAGCAAGAAGGATCTTCCCGGGACCATTCAGCGCTCTCCGGCCAAGGCGCAGCGGACGTACAAGAAGACGCTGGAGTCGGCCCATCAGGAGTACGGCAGCGAGGAGCGGGCCCACCGCACGGCCTATGCCGCGGTCAAACACAGCTTCGAGAAGGTCGGGGACCACTGGGAGCCGAAGAAGCAGAAGGGCCCGTCCGACAAGGGGGCCAAGGACCGTTCCGGCGACACCGCGGGCGGCGTCGACGTCGAGGGCCACACCCCGGCCGAGCTCATGGAGCGGGCCCGCAAGCTCGACATCCGGGGCCGGTCGAAGATGACCAAGCAGGAGCTCGGGAAGGCCATCGCCCGCAAGCAGGACTGAAGCCGGGGCAGGTCAGGAGGGGCTCGGGAAGGCCGTCGCCGCAGGCAGGGCCTGAGCGCGCAGGGCGGGTCAGGAGGGGCTCGGAAGGCCATCGCCGCAGGCAGGGCCTGAGCGCGCAGGGCGGGTCAGGACCGGGCGCGGCGGGAAGCGGCTGGCCGGGCCGGGCGGCGGAGCGGGGTGCGGCCGACGATGTGGAGGGCGAAGTCGCCGTAGATGCGGGCCACCTCCTCGGCGGAGAGCGCGCCCCGGGCGTTGAACCAGGCCTTGGCG
>JAUZEX010000446.1 GCA_030838815.1 Actinomycetota bacterium | reverse complement strand
CAACCAGCCCCGCTGATGCGGCGCCGCCCGGTGGATGAGGAGGGTGGGGCTTGGGGAGAGCCCTGGTACTCAATGCGACCTACGAGCCGCTCTGCGTCGTGCCGGTGCGCCGAGCCGTCGTCCTCGTGCTGAAGGAGAAGGCCGAGGTGCTCCAGCACCGCGACGAAGAGCTGCACTCCGAGCGCATGTCCCTCCCCGTCCCGTCCGTCATCCGGCTCGTCCACTTCGTCCGCGTGCCGTTCCGGGCCCGGGCGCCGCTCTCCCGCCGGTCGGTCTTCGTCCGTGACGGGCATCGCTGCCAGTACTGCGGAGCAGCGGCCGAGAACATCGACCACGTCATCCCCCGCTCCCGGGGGGGTGAGCACGTCTGGGAGAACGTCGTCGCCTCCTGCCGGCCGTGCAATGCGGCCAAGGAGGACCGGCTCCTCTCCGAGACCCACCTCGCCCTGCGGCGCCCACCCTTTGCGCCGAAAGAGACGATCTGGATCGTGGTGGCCGTCGGGACGGTCGACCCGGCCTGGGCCCCCTACCTGGGCCCGGCACTCGAAGCACTCCCTGCCTAGGGCGTCTTCCGCCTCACAGGAGTGAACAGTGGCCACACTGGTGGCGACATTGGCGCGTCCGTTTTCGGCCCGTTTGACGGTCGGAGTGGTTCGTGAGGTCGGTTTTGGGGGGATTTGTGGTGTGGAATGGTGTTGACGGGAGGGAAGTGGAGGAATAAGGTCCAGGACGAGACCTAGACGGCGGAGAGCCGGGCGGCGGAAGCGCAGGACGTCAGGGAGAGGGCCGTGTTCCTCGGGCAGTACCAGCACTCCCTGGACGAGAAGGGCCGGGTGATCCTTCCGGCCAAATTCCGCACCCAGCTCGAAGGCGGTGCCTACATGGCCCGGGGTCTCGACGGTTGCGTGGTCGTGTATCCGACGGACGAGTGGGAGCGGGTGTCGAACAACATGCGGGAGTTGATGACCAGGGGGACGCAGCAGCGGCAGGCGGCGAGGTCGTTCTTCGCCGGCGCGGCCGAGGTCGCCCCCGACCGTCAGGGCCGGGTGCCGGTGCCGGTCCATCTCCGCGAGTTCGCCGACCTCTCCATCGAGCGTGAGGTGGTCGTCGCCGGCGTGCTGTCCCGGATCGAGATCTGGGACGCCGAGCGTTGGACCCAGCGCGAACAGG
Source organism: Actinomycetota bacterium (assembly GCA_030838815.1). Lineage (GTDB taxonomy): Bacteria > Actinomycetota > Acidimicrobiia > IMCC26256 > BP-133 > BP-133. The sequence goes on along the minus strand of JAUZEX010000446.1, from coordinate 2,059 downwards.
AGGGAGAGCAGGCCATTTCTGCCGCCGAAGGCATCGCCGACTTCGGCCTCTGAGTTCCTTGACAACGTGGGCGTGCGTCGCACGGCCTGCGCCCAGTCCCCCCGGTGGTGCGGTGGAAGGCCCTACTCCGCCCGCTTCCATCCGTGTTGCAGTCCGCGATTCTTTCCGGACAGCTCACCAGGGGGGCTGGGCCCAAGCCGTGGGTAGCTTCGCCCACGAGCCGGTCATGGTCGCCGAAGTGGTCGACGCCTTCGCTCCGGTCCCCGCCGGCCTGCTGGTCGACGGGACGGTCGGGGGCGGCGGGCACGCCGGCGCCCTGCTCGAAGCTCGCCGGGACAGTGTCGTCCTCGGTCTCGACCGGGACGCCGAGGCGGTGGCCGCCGCCGGGGAGCGGCTCTCCGGTTACGGCGCCCGGGTGCTGGTCCGACAGAGCGGCTTCGAGGATCTGGCCGGGATGGTCGCCTCCCCTGAGGTGGTCGCCCTCGGCCTTCCGCCGGGGGAAGGGGGGGTGTCCCCCCGACAGGTGCGGCATGAGCCGCTCAAGGTGGTCGGGGTGCTGTTCGACCTCGGTGTCAGCAGCTGGCAGCTCGACGAGCCGGGTCGGGGCTTCGCCTTCCGGGTCGACGCACCGCTCGACATGCGGATGGACCGGTCCCAGGCACTCTCCGCCCTGGACGTCGTGAACGGATACGAGGAGGCCGAACTGGCCCGAGTCATCGCCCGCTACGGGGAGGAGCGCTTCGCCCGGGCCATCGCCCGGGCCATCGTGGCGCACCGGCCCGTCGAGACCACGGCCGCCCTGGCCGAGGTCGTGAAGCAGGCGATCCCCGCTCCGGCCCGCCGCACCGGCCCCCACCCGGCCCGGCGGACCTTCCAGGCCATCCGCATGGAGGTCAACGCCGAGCTCGACCACCTCGGAGCCGGCCTCGACGCCGCCTTCTCCGTGCTGGCGCCCGGTGGGCGGCTGGCGGTTCTCTCCTACCACTCGCTGGAGGACCGGATGGTGAAGGAGCGCTTCGTCGCCTGGTCGTCCCGACCGCCCGTCCCCCGCGGTCTGCCGGTCACCGGTACCCCCGGTCCGGTCCCGCCCGGCCGCCTCGTCACCCGCGGTGCGGCCCGCCCCGGGGCGGCCGAGGTGGCCGTCACCCCTCGGGCCGAGAGTGCCCGGTTACGTGTGCTGGAGCGCCCGGCGCCCGGAGGTGAATCATGAAGATCACTCGGGGCACACCCCCCAAGGCCCGCGTCGGAGTGAAAGGGCCCGCCGAGAAGCGGCGGATGCCTCCGTCGGGCCCCGGCGTCCGCCAGCTGCACCAGCGGAAGCTGACCCAGAGCCGGGTGCGGGGCGGCCCCCGCCAGGGCCCGGCCCCGGACCGCCCGCTGCGACTGGCCCTCGTGGCCAGCGCTGTGCTCACGGTCGGGACCATCTTCGGCGCCGCCATCTTCCACGTGCTGCTGATCCAGTCGGAGTTCCGGCTCGACCGGATCAACAAGGAGGCCTCCAAGGAGGAGGCCCGCTACGAGAAGCTCCGCCTCGACGTAGCCCAGCTATCAGCCCCGGAACGCATCGTCGCCACGGCCCAGCAGCGGCTCGGGATGGTCGTTCCGCCGCAGGTCGCCTACCTGATGGCGCCGGCCCCCCAGGATTCCGGGGCTCCGGGCGCCGGTCCCGACGATCCCGCCGCGCCGAGTCTGGCCGGCGGCTGGGCGGAGGTGAAACCCCACCTTGGTACGAGGCCCTAACGACCGAAACCCGGCCGGTTCACCCGGCGGCCCTGACCGGAACTCGGCAGGTTCACCTGGCGCCCCCGGCCGTAACCGGCGAACGCCGCCCAAGCCGAGGGTCCGCACCACGGCGGCCGGCGTCGGGCTGCCCCGACCGAACCGCCGGATGGCCGCCCGGCGGGCCAAGACGGAGGCGGGCCGGGCGGCGACCGCCGGGCGCATCACCGGCCGGCGGGCGATGGCGATGCTCGTCGTTCTGTCGCTCGGCCTGTCGGCGGTGATCCTCCGGCTGACCCAGGTCCAGGCCGTCTCCGCCGCCCAGTACGAGAAGCTCGGC
>JAUZEX010000433.1 GCA_030838815.1 Actinomycetota bacterium | reverse complement strand
CAGGGCGGGGGCGTCGTTGACACCATCGCCGACCATGGCCACCGACAGGCCCCGGGCCTGCAGTTCCGCCACCTTGGCGTCCTTGTCCTCAGGCAGGACTTCGGCCATGACGTCGTCCACGCCGAGCTCTCGACCCACCGTCTCGGCGACGTTGCGGGCATCGCCGGTGATCATGACGACCCGCTTGCCGAGGCGTCGGAGCTCCGCCACCGCGTCTTTCGCCTCCGGACGGATCTGGTCCTCGAGCGCCAGGGCGCCCACGATCTCGTCGCGTCGCACGAGGAAGAGCACGGCCGCCCCCCGGGCCTTCCACTCCTCGACGAGGGGCCGCAGCACCTCGGGCTCGACGAGCTGCCGTTCCCGCAGGAGCGCTGGACCCCCGACTGCGTACGGCAGCCCGTCGATGGTGGCCTCCACGCCCCGGCCGGCGATCGAACGGAAGGCGGTCGCCCGGGCCACGTCGCCGCGCTCCTTGGCCGCGGCCACGATCGCCTTGGCCAGCGGATGCTCGCTGTCGGATTCCACCCCGCCGGCCAGGCGGAGCACCTCGACCTCGTCGAGGCCGACGCCGGCTATCCCGGTCACGGCGTGCTCACCCTTGGTCAACGTGCCGGTCTTGTCGAACAGGACGGCGTCGATGGTGCGCATGCGCTCCAGGGCCGCCCGGTCCCGGACCAGGATCCCCGCCCGGGCAGCGAGCGAGGTGGAGATGGAGATCACCAGGGGAATGGCCAGCCCGAGAGCGTGGGGGCAGGCGATGACCAGGACCGTGACGGTGCGCACCACGGCGGCGTCGACGTCTCCGGCCAGGGTCCAGGCGGCGAACGTGACCGCTCCGGCGCCGGCGGCGACGTAGAACAGCAGGGCGGCGAAGCGGTCGGCCAGCGCCTGGGCCCGGCTGCGCGACGCCTGGGCCTCCGCCACCAGACGCTGGATACCGGCCAGCGCCGTCTCCGCGCCCACGGCCTCGACCCGGACGCGCAGCGCGGAGTCGGTCACCACCGTGCCCGCCACCACCTGATCTCCCCGGCCCTTGGCCACCGGCCGGGACTCGCCGGTCACCATGGACTCGTCCAGCTCGGCCTCGCCGTCGACGATCACACCGTCGGCCGGGACCCGTCCTCCGGGGCGGACGAGGACGACGTCGCCCGGCTGCAGGTCCTCCAGCGAGACCGTCTCGATTTCGCCGCCGGCACCCACTCGTTCCGCCTCGTCCGGAAGGAGTTCCGCCAGCGCCGCCAAAGCCGAGCGGGCCTGGCCGAGCGCCTTCATCTCCTGCCAGTGGCCGAGCAGCATGATGGTGATGAGGGCGGCCAGCTCCCACCAGAACTCGAGGTCGAACCACCCGAAGCTTGTGGCCAGAGACGCTCCGTAGGCCACGCTGATGGCCATGGCGATGAGCAGCATCATCCCCGGCTGCCGCGACCGCGCCTCGCTCCAACCCCCGGTCAGGAAGGGCCAACCACCCCAGCAGAACAGCACGCTGCCGAGCCCCGGGCCGATGAGACCCATCCCGGGAAAATCGAGCGAGTAGCCGAACCAATCCATCACCATGTGGCTCGTGGCCACGATCGGCACCGTCAGGAGCAGGCTCCACCAGAACCGGCGCCGGAACATCTCGGCATGGTCGGCATGGTCGCCGTGATCGCCGTGTCCGGCATGGGCCTCGTGGCCGCCATGGGCCCCCTGCCCGGCCAACGAGATCATGAGAGTGGTAGCGGAGGAGCGGGTGGAACCCAGGCGGTGAGGAGCGCCGAGGTCGTCGCACGGCGGAACCGGGCCAGGCGCAGGCTGCTCAACACGACGGAGACGGACGAGAAGGCCAGGGCCCCGCCGGCGTTGATGGGGTTGAGCAGGCCGAAAACGGCCAGGGGGATGGCCGCCGTGTTGTAGCCGAACGCCCAGCCCAGGTTCTGGAGGATGGTGCGGAAGGTCCGCCGGGAGAGGCGGATGGCGGTGGCCACCCCGTCGAGGTCCCCCGACAGCAGCGTGATGTCGGAGCTTTCGATGGCGACGTCGGTGCCCGTCCCGATGGCGATGCCGAGGTCCGCCTGGACCAGCGCGGGGGCGTCGTTGACGCCGTCCCCGACCATGGCCACCACCCGGCCCTGCTGCTGGAGGTTGCGGACGGCGGCCACCTTGTCGGCGGGAAGCACCTCGGCCAGCACTTGGCGGATGCCGACACTGCGGGCGATGGCGGCGGCGGTGGCGTGGTTGTCGCCGGTGATCATCACGACGTCGATGTTCATAGAGGCCAGCTCGGCGACGGCGGCGGGGGCGTCGTCCTTGAGCGTGTCGGCGACCGCCAGCACGCCGCGGACCTCCCCGCCCCAACCGGCGAAGATTGCCGTCTTCCCGCCGCTCTCCAGGTTTCGCGCCCGGGCTTCGAGGGATGGCGGGATCGCCAGACCGGCCTCGCTCATGAGCTTGCGCCGGCCGACCTGCACCACGGTGCCGTCGACGGTGGCCAGAACCCCGTGGCCGGACACCGATCGGAACTCGGACGCGGCCGGGAGAGAGAGGCCGCGCTTCCGGGCGGCGTCCACCACCGCCCGGCCCACCGGGTGTTCCGAGGCGTCCTCCACCGCCGCGACCCGTCGCAGGAGTTCAACCTCGTCGACCTCGCCGGCGGCTTCGACGTCAGTGAGGGTCATCTGGCCCCGGGTGAGCGTGCCCGTCTTGTCGAAGACGACGGTGTCGATGTGCTTGGAGCGCTCGAGGACCTCGCCGCCCTTGATCAGGATGCCCATGGCCGCGCCGCGGCCCGTCCCGACCATGATGGCGGTGGGCGTGGCCA
>JAUZEX010000377.1 GCA_030838815.1 Actinomycetota bacterium | reverse complement strand
CCTTCCACATGTGGACGCCCGACGTCTATCAGGGCTCTCCGACGCCGGTGACGGGCTTCATGGCCGCCGGCGCCAAGGCGGCCGGCTTCGCCGCTCTGCTCCGGGTCTTCGTCAGCGGCTTCGGTTCCTACGCCGTCGACTGGCGCCCGCTCGTCCTGGTTCTGGCCATCGCATCGCTGCTGGTCGGCAGCGTCGTGGCCCTGGTCCAGCAGGACGTGAAGCGCATGCTGGCCTACTCCTCGATCAACCATGCCGGCTACGTCCTGATCGGGGTGCAGGCCGGCAGTCGGGACGGCGTGTCGTCGGCGCTGTTCTACCTGCTGGCCTATACCTTCATGGTCGTCGGATCGTTCGCCATCGTGACCATCGTCGGCCGGAGGGGCGACCGCCGCCACAGTCTCGACGACTACCGGGGCCTCGGCTCCCGGGCGCCGCTGCTGGCCGGGGCGATGACGTTCCTCCTCCTGGCCCAGGCCGGAATCCCCCTGACGTCGGGCTTCGTGGCCAAGTTCAACGTCTTCGAGGCCAGCGTCGCCGCCCGGGAGTACGGCCTCACCCTCGTCGGCGTCATCACGACCGTGATCGCCACCTTCTTCTACCTCCGCCTGATCGTGGTGATGTACATGACGAACCCCCCCGAGGGCTCCGAGGCGGCCGACGCGGCGGGCGACGGGATGGGCCGCCGCCCCTTCGCCCTCGACCCGGCAACCGGCCTGGCGCTGGGTATCGCGGTGTTCGCCACCCTCGTGATGGGGGTCCTCCCGGGCTACTTCCTCGACCTCGCCAGCCGGGCCACCCTGCTCTTTTGAGTAGCATTCGCCTGTATGCGGACGCTCCGCGGCATCGTCCTGGCTGTCGCCCTGCTCGGGCCGTCGGCGACGACGGCCGTCGCCCGGGCCGACGATTCGGGGACGCCGTGCGCCTTCGAGGTCGAGGTCAGCCTCTCTCCGGGCCTGTCCCGGTCACCGAGCAGCGGGACGTTCGATTCCAAGGGCGAGTCCGGCACCCTGGACTGTAAGGGCGACGTCGGCGGGCAGCCGGCGACCGGCCGGGGGACCTTCGGGGCTGAGGGGCACTACGGGACGGCCGGCGACGGTGACCACTGCCAGTCGAAGGACGGCCGGGGCGACGGTACGGCCCACCTCACGGTCCCGGTGGAGGGCGGTAGCCAGCACGTCGACGACCCGTTCACGCTGACCTACCGGGTCGACGGCCGGAGCGTGGTGGGGGAGATCACCGGCCAGCGCTTCAGTGGCACGTTCGACGTCACCCAGGCCGACGGCGACTGCCTCCGGCGGCCCGTCACCAGGATCCGGATCAAAGGCCGGGGCCACCTCCGCGACGGGGACCCCGGGGCGGTGCCGCTGCCCTCCTAGGCCGCGGTAGCCCGGCGGAACCGCCGACGGGGGCGGTCGTGGCTCGGGCTGCGGGCGTCGAGGAAGCGACTGGCCAGGATGTGGGCCTCGTCGATGATGGTCTCGGCGCCAGAGAAGTCGAAGGGTGAGCGGCCGTCGGCCGGGCGGGGGAGGACCACGATCTCCACCGACGGCGTGGCGTTGGACAGCTCCCGTTCGAAGCGCTGGTTCCGGGCGATGGCGAAGGCCCGCAGGACCACGTCGAGCGGGTTGCGGACGGGAGCGTCGGCCACGCCCCCCGAGACGTTGAGGACGAAGATCCGGTCGACCGGACCGGCCAGGGCGTGCGACAGGGGCACATTGTCGACCACCCCGCCGTCGACCAGCGTCCGGTGGTCGTGGAGGACGGGCGGGAAGCTCCCGGGCAGGGCGGCGCTGGCCAGCAGGGCCGGCTTGAGCGGACCGGAGGCGAGGACGACCTCCTCGCCGGTGGCCAGGTCGCAGGCAACCACCCGCAGCGGGACGAGCAGCTCGGAGAACTTCGAGGCCGGCGCCATCCGGTCGATGAGACCGGCCAGCCCGGAGTTGGAGTAGAGGTGGTCGCCCCCCGACAGGAGGCTCCAGGCCCGGCCGAAGCGGCCGCCGGGGAAGATGTGCTCGGTGCGCAGCGCCGACCACACGGTGGCCAGGTGCTCCACGCCCCGGAGGCTCGGGTTGGCGGCCACGCCCGACCCGTTCAACGCCCCGGCCGAGGTGCCGATGACGACGTCGGGGAGGTAACCGCGCTCGAGGAGGGCCTTCAACATCCCGACCTGGGCGCAGCCGTGGTTGCCGCCGCCCGAGAGCACGAAGGCCGTGCGCGAGGCGGTCTCGGGCCGTCGTTGCCCTGACTTGAAGACCAGCGTCATGCCTGCCACCCGGTGCTCGCCATTGAGCCCCTCGTCAGTCTCGGTTCCACCACTCTGAGGCTTGACGCCTCACCGTAGGTAATCATTCGCTACAACGGTGGGTGCTCCCTTTCCGTTCGGCTACAGCCAGGTCAACTCGCGGGGAATAGCGAAGATTCCAGGCTCGTGAAAAGTCTCACGTATACTCCGCGGGTCTTGACCGGTATCGCCTCGGGGGGCGCACACGTGCCGACCGTCCACCTCGGGTCCACCCTGGCGGCGAGCTACCTCCAGGCCTACTTCACGGTGGCCGTATTCATGGCCGCCGCCGTCGGTATGGTCGGGGCGATGCTCGGCGTGGGGCGTCTGTTGCGCCCGACCCGTCCACAGGACCAGAAGTACATCAGCTACGAATCGGGGGTCGACCCGCTCGGCGGCTGGGGCCAGGCCCACGTCCGCTATTACCTCTATGCGTTGCTCTTCGTGATGTTCGACGTCGAGGCCGTGTTCATCTTCCCGTGGGCGGTTCGGCTCGAGGCGCTCTCCACCTACGGTCTCGTCGAAATGATCATCTTCATCGTCGTCCTCGCCCTCGGCCTCCTCTACGCCTGGCGGAAGGGTGTGCTCCGGTGGGCCTAGTCGAAAAGGGCAAGGTCCCCAAGCCCCTCACCTGGCTGCTCAACTACAGCCGGAAGTACTCGCTGTGGATGTTCCAGTGGGGCCTGGCCTGCTGCGCCATCGAGATGGGAGCGGCGCTGGCCAGCCCCCGCTACGACATGATGCGGCTCGGCGTCATCCCCTTCCCGGCCAGCCCACGGCAGGCCGACCTCCTCGTAGTGTCGGGCACGGTCACCGACAAGATGGCTCCGGCCGTCCGGCGGCTCTACGACCAGATGCCCGACCCGAAGTACGTCATCTCGATGGGAAGTTGTGCCAACTGCGGCGGTCCGTACTGGGACTCCTACAGCGTCACCAAGGGCATCGACCAGGTGATCCCGGTGGATGTTTACGTCCCGGGCTGCCCGCCCCGCCCCGAGGCGTTGCTCGAGGGCGTCGTGCTCCTCCAGCAGCGCATCCAGAACGAAGACATGGCCGAGCGGTGGCGGGGCGAGCCGATCGTCGTCGGAGGCTGACCGGGTCGTGACTGACGCTTTAGAGCCTGCCGCCAACGAGTCGGAGCCCGCCGCCAACGAGCTCCCCGACGAGGGCGACGAGATCCCCATCGTCGAGCCCGACCCGGAACCCGAACCGGAGCCCATGCCCGAGGCCGCGGCCAAGCTGCTGGCCCAGCTCGAAAAGGAGCTGAAGGACGGGATCGTCGAGACCGGCCACACCTTCGGCGACCTCGTCGTCCGGGTCGCCCCCGAGTCGTGGCGCAAGGCGGCCGAGGTCGCCCGCGACAAGCTCGAGTGCGACTACCTCTCGTTCGTGTCCGGCATCGACTGGATGCCGGCCCCCAAGGTCGGCGGCGACGACACCGAGGGTGACACCAGCGCCCCCGCCCAGCCGACCGAGACGACCTACGGTGTGGCCGGCTCCGACGGGCGGTTCCAGGTCTTCGCCCGGGTGTCGTCGACCACCCGCCACCACGGCGTGACCCTCAAGGTTGACGTCGACGAGGACGCGTTCTCCGTCGCCTCGTGGGTTTCGGTCTATCCCGGGGCCGACTGGCACGAGCGGGAATGCTGGGAGATGTTCGGCATCGGCTTCGACGGCCACCCCGGGATGCGCCACCTCTACCTCCCGGCCGAGTTCGAGGGCCACCCGCTCCGGAAGGACTTCCCGCTCCTGTCCCGGGAGATCAAGCCCTGGCCCGGGCTCGTCGACGTCGAGCCGATGCCCGGCGAAGAGGTGACCCAAGAGGTGATCCCCGAGTGACCCTCGACTTCCGTACCGAAGCGTTGATCCAGAAGCATCTGGCCGACGCCCGCATCAACGTCGAACTCGAGACCGAGGGCATGGTCCTCAACCTCGGTCCCCAGCACCCCGCCACCCACGGCACCCTGCGGGTGGTCGTGAAGCTCGACGGGGAGAGGGTCGTCTCCGCCGACCCGGTCATCGGCTACATGCACCGGGGCTACGAGAAGCTCACCGAGTTCCGGACCTACCCCCAGATCACCACCCTGATCAACCGGATCGACTGGCTGTCGAGCTTCGCCAA
>JAUZEX010000374.1 GCA_030838815.1 Actinomycetota bacterium | reverse complement strand
AAGATCGTCTCGATCAGCACGAAGTCGAGGAGGCCGTTGGGATGCTCGCCGACGCTGCGCCGCATCAGGTCGAGCGAGAACCCGTCGATGCCACGGGCCGGGACGTACTGCACGAACGCCGCCGCTTTCCCCTGGCCGTCCTTGCACACGGCCAGGAGCAGGCCGGTGTCCTCGGGCTGGAAGATCCGGCCCAGCGTCATGGAGAAGCCCCGTTCGGCCTCGCCCCGCCGGCTCTCCAGCGACAGCGCCCGCAGCTCGTCGGCCAGGACCGGGTCGACCTTGGCCGGGTCGTGGAACTCGACGGTGTAGCCGCCCCGGGCGACCCGGTTGTAGGCCTGGCGGAGGGACTTCATGCGCGACCCCTCGAGCGTGAAGGCCGAGCAGTCGACGACGGCCTCGTCGCCGACGTAGAGCGTGCGCAGCCCCGAGGCCCGGTAGATCGGAAGCCAGTCCTCCGTCACGCCCATGCAGGCCACGATCCAGCCCGACTCGTCGGCGAAGCGGCGGAAGGCGGCCCACGCCGCGGCCCGCTCCCCGACCGGCCCGATGGGGTCGGGCGACACCAGCGCCACCCCGCCGAGCACGGCGTAGGCCACCACGGTCTCGCCGAAGAAGAAGTACTGCTTGTCGTCGCGCAGGGCGAAGTAGGCCAGCGAGTCGGCGCCGTAGCGGGCCACGGCGTGTCCGGCCCGGGTGCGTTCGGCCCGGCTGTGGTCGACGACCCGGTGGATGACGGGTCGCAGCAGCTGCCAACCCAGCACGGCCACAAGACCGAAGCCCACGGCGGCCAGTACCGGCCCGAAGAAGTCGTCGAGGCGGTGGGCGACCGGAACGGACGACACCCCCACCAGCCGCTCCACGGCCGCGAGGGCCGCCCGATGCAGCGGGAGGCGCCCGGTCGGGGCCTTCATGACCCAGGCGGCGGCCGTCCCGACGGCCGTGGCCACCGCCGCCCCGCCCGCGGCCCACACCAGGCCCGTCCGGGCGCAGCCGGCGTCGGACGCGACCCGGAACGCCCGCCGGTGGGCGAGCAGGTAGCCGGCCACGCCGCCGGCCATCACGACCTCTTCGAAGTCCACACCCTTGGCCAGGTGCGACACGGCCGCGCCGAGCAACAGCGCCAGCGCCACGAGCCAGGCCCGCCGCTGGCCCCGCAAGACCCCCCGGCTGAGGAGCAGGAGACCGAGGCCCGACAGCGCCACGGCCACCGCCGCCACCTGGGGCACCGCCAGCGGGACGGCGGCCAGCAGCCACGACAACCGGACCCGCAGCGGCGGGGTGACGGCTGAGACGAGGTTCAGGACACCGGCCGCGGCCAGGGCGGCCGACGCCCGCCGGCGGACCCGGCGGTCCTGCAGCAGGCCGGTGTCGTCCTGCGGCCACGACGGGCCGTGGGGATGTTCGGCCACCACGACGGGCTCCGGCGGCGTGTCGGGGCGGCGCCGGGCCACCAGACGCTCCAGCCGACGCTCGGTGGGCTGGGGCGTACGGGTGTGGTGCAGCCGCACCCGCAGTTCGGCCCCGGCTTCGAGCTCGACGAAGCTCCGCTCCTGCTCGGCGCCGAAGACGGGCGGGAGCCCGAGCCGGGCCGGCCGCTCGACCAGGATCTCGTCGCAGCAGCCGGTGTTGGCGTAGAAGCCTTCGCCGACCGGGCGCAGCTCGGCCCGGTGGGTGTGGCCGGTGATGTACCCGGCGTAGCCCTGCCGCACCAGCGCCTCGGCCTCGGTCTGGGCCGCCCGGTTGCCGTCGCGGCTGCCCAGCGCGCCGAGCGAGCCGGCCAGCGCCCGCCAGACCTGCCGGGCGCCCAGCGCCACGGTGACGCCGACGAGGGCGACGTCGACGAAGATGACCCCGGCGATCATGAGCAGGTGGCGGGACCAGGCCTCGAGGCCGGCGGCCCGCCCCCGCCGTTCGGCCAGGGCCACCACCAGCGGGATCTTGATGGCCAGGGCCAGGAACAGCGGAACCGCCAACCAGGTCAGGTAGCGGGCCATCTTGCGGTAGGCCAGCCGGGAGGCGATGAAGTTCGGGATCGACGACGGGTCGGCGAGGTGCTCCACGCCCGACAGCCAGGCCGCACCCTCCAGCGCCGGGAGGGCCTCCTTCACGACGTGGTGGCCAAGGGGGATGTCGAGCGGGTTGCGGGGGTCGGCAAAGGAGTTGGACGGGTCGAGCCGGTGTCCGTGCTCGACGCGCACGGTGCGGGGGCCGGCACCGGTCTCGAACCGGAGGTCGGCCGTGAGACACAGCTCGGCGCCGGTCTCAGCGGTGACGGCGCGGGCGGCGTCGCCGTCCCAGGCGAGGCGGCCGTCGTGGTTGCCGACGATGTAGACGATGCGGTGGCCGGGCTCGGCGGCGAAGCGGGCCAGGGCGGCGGTGAGGCGGGGATGGGCGCCGAGCGCCAGGCCGGGATCCCCGGCGTTGTCACCGAGGAGCAGCTCGAGGATGTCGCCGAGCAGGACGAGGACGCCGGGGCCGGCCCACCCTTCCAGGGCCAGCGCCAGCTCCCGGGAGGCGTGGCGGGAAGCGGTGGTGGAGGGCGCGGCGAGGTGCATGTCGCTCACCACCAGCACCCGGCCTCCGAGCGGGACCTCGACGTCGAGGTGATCGCGCACCTCGGGGACGTCGAGCCGAACTGCCATCTCCATCTCCGATCACGTCAAAACCTCGGCACCACTATGACAAACGCTTCTCGATCCGCGATCGCGTCAAACCTGCGGCACCGACAGAAATGCTAGTGCCGCCACGATGAGCCAAGGATGAAGATGGGACGAATCGCCCCGCTCTCTCAGGAATGGCGGGAGGCCGGGCCGGCCACGACGCCCTCGTCGTGGAGGCGGCCGATGGCGGCTTCGGAGAGACCCAGGATGTCGCCCAGCACCTCGTCGGTGTGCTCGCCGAGCCGGGGCGCAGGCCGGGGCGGGACGCGGTCGCAGGCCCCGAAGGCCAGCGGCGACCCCGGCATCAGGTAGGCGCCGATGCCGGGCTGCTCGACCACGTCGAACATCGGGTTGTCGGGCGAGCAGCGGGGGTCCTTCTCCACCAGCTCGGTGAACGTCTGGTACGGCCCCCAGCACACGTCGTGGGCGTCGAAGATCTCCGCCACCTCGGCCAGGGTGTGGCTGATGATCCACGGCTTGAGGACGGAGCCGATGACCTCCCGGGCGGCGAAGCGGCCCCCCTCCTCCGACAGGTCGACGCCGAGCAGCTTCTCGATCTGGGAGCAGGCGTCGTGGATCCCGGTCGCCTCCACCAGGTTCTGCCACTGGCGGGGCGTGAGCCCCACCACCATGATCCGCTTGCCCTCCTTGGTGGCGAAGTCCCGCCCGAAGGCGCCGTAGAGGTAGTTGCCGTACTTCGGCCGCTCGTTCTTGTTGATCTGCACCTCGGCGATCTTGCCGAGGTGGCCGACCATGGCGAAGGCGACGTCGGACAGCGCCAGCCGCACCAACTGGCCCGTCCCCGTCAGCCGGCGGTGGCGCTCGGCGGCCAGCAGCCCGGCCGCCGCCAGCGTGCCGGTGATGGCGTCCCAGGCTGGCAGCAGGTGGTTGAACGGAACGCCCAGGTTGGTGGGCCCGGTGGCCCAGGGGAAGCCGGTGGCGGGATTCACCGTGTAGTCGACGGCGCTCGAGCCGTCGTGGTTGCCGACGATGTTGATCATGACGAGGTCGGGGCGGCGCCCGGCGAGGCGGTCGTAAGCGAGCCAGCCGGCGGCGGGGAAGTTCGTGAGGAACAGCCCTGTGTCGCCGCCGGGGGCGGTGATGAGATCGGTCAGCAGCTCCCGGCCCCGCGGCGAGCGGAGGTCGACGGCCACCGATCGCTTTCCCTTGTTCATCCCGGCCCAGAACAAGCTCCGGCCGTCGTCGGTGATGGGCCAGCGCCGGGCGTCGAGCCCGCCGCCGATGGGGTCGAAGCGGATCACGTCGGCGCCGAGCTGGGCCAGCGTCATGCCGCCGAGGGGGGCGGCGACGAACGCCGATCCCTCGACGACCCGCATACCGTGAAGAATCCCGTTCATCGGGCGTGTCTCCCTTCGAAACAAAGAGGCTCAGGCCATGAGGCCGATGAAGCGCCAGTCGAGGACGGGCTGCTCCGGCTGCCGTTCTGTGGCGGCTCCCGCGGCCGCTGTCGGGGGGACACCCCCCATCCCCCCGGGGCCGCGGTCGGCGAAGACGAGCGCGTGGAGGTCGACCATGCCGCCCTGCGACAGCGGGTGGAGCGCCTCGACCGTGACCTCGGTGCGCAGCACGTCGCCCTCGAACACCGGACCGGTGTGATCGCAGCTCCGCCAGGCGAGGAACGTCACCAGGTTGGGCAGGGCCCGGGTGGCGGCGGCCCCGGCCAGCGAGATCGTGTGGCCGCCGTAGACGAGGCGCCGCCCGTAGGGCGAGACGGCGGGGTCGGTGTGGGTGGCGGCCAGGTTGAGGGTGGCCCGGGCCAGTTCCGGCGCGCCGGTCACGGTGTCGCGGCCCTCGATCACGAACGTGGTGCCGGCGACGACGTCGCCGAAGTGGGCGCCGCCCCGACCGGCCCGGTCCTTGAAGGCCGGGAGGTGCCAGCCCCAGGGCACCTTGGCCGCCAGCCGGCCGAGGTCGATCTCGGCCGGGATGTCGTCGAACGAGTCGGCGTGGCCCGTCTCCCCGGCGGGGTCCCGCAGCGGGATCATCGGGCAGCGCCAGAAGTCGAGCACGTCCTTGTTGCGCTGGTTGGCGACCCGGATGCGCAGGGCCACCATGCCGGTCGCCGGGCGGCCGGGCTTCGGCCGGTTCTGGCGCAGCGCCACGACCTCGGCCCGGGTGCTGAGGGTGTCGCCCAGGTGGACGGGCCGCAGCAGTTGCAGGCGGCGGTAGAAGAGGTTGCCGATCACCCGCTGGGAGGCGGCCGTGGTCTGGCCGATGGCCACGTGGCAGACCAGCGTCGGGTGGGCCAGCGGCCGGGACCGGCCGGTCACCCACCGGGACAGCTCCTGGTCGAGGGGGAGGCGGAGCCGGTCACCGGACAGCGACTGGTGCAGAGCGGCCAACCCGTCGGTCAGCGTCACCGCCGGAGCGTCGTCGAACACCTGGCCGGACTTGAAGTCCTCGAAGAAGGGCCCGCCGACGGGGACCCGCGTGGTGCCCATCCGGCGAGGGTAACGACGGCCCCCTTGCCCGTCCCGGCTCCGCCCCCGAAACCACCCGCCGATCCCCCCGCCGGGGGAAGGGCCGCCGGCGCCCGCCTGCGGAGCCGGCGGCCGGGTGGAACCGGCGCTCCTCCGTCGCGCATTGCGCGACGGAGCAGCGCCGGTTCGGATCAGCCCAGGTGTTTGCGGAGGAACTCCAGGGTGCGGATCCAGGCGTGGCGGGCGGCGTCCTCGACGTGGGCGTCGGGTTGCGTGTCGTCAAAGAACCCCGCGCCGGCGCCGGGGTAGGTGAACATCTCGACGGTCACGCCCGCCCCGCCCAGGGCGGACTCGAGCTCCGCCACCGCCTCTGGCGGGGCGCCGGGGTCGGCCTCGCCGTAATGGCCCTGCACGGCGGCGGTGAGGCGCGACCAGTCGGGCGGCTCGGGGGTATCGGGGACCACGCCGTAGTAGGCGGCGACGGCGGCGACGTCGTCCGGCCGGTGGGCGGCCAGCCACAGCGCCAGCCCCGACCCGGTCGAGAAGCCGATGACGCCGAGGCCGTGGCCC
>JAUZEX010000333.1 GCA_030838815.1 Actinomycetota bacterium | reverse complement strand
CCTCGGTGCTGGGCGCGACGGCGACCAGACCCCAGGCCGGAACGACGCTGCCCCGCACCGGCGGTGATCCCGCGCCGCTGGCCGCCGCGGGACTGTGGTCGCTGGCGGCCGGAGGCCTGGCGCTCCTGGCCGGCCGCCGCCGGAGGCACTTCTGACCGTCGACCGGCCCCGGCCCCATTCCGGCCGGGGCCGGTCGTGACGGGTCCCTCAGGGGAGTAGTTTCGGGGCCATGGGGGGACCGGTCCCGATCGCCGAACTCGTTTCGATCTGCGGCCCTGAGCGGGTGATCACGGAGCACGCCGCGCTGCGGACCTACGAGTCGGATGGCCTGCTCCAGTACGCCGTCGTTCCCGCCGCCGCCGTCCTGCCCGACTCCGCCGAGGAGGTGGCGGCGGTGGTCTCCGCCTGCCACCGGGCCGGGGTGCCGTGGGTGGCCCGGGGATCGGGCACCGGGCTGTCGGGCGGGTCGCTGCCGGTGGAGGGCGGCGTCGTGATCTCGCTGTCGCGGATGCGCCGCATCCTCGAGGTGGACCTCGACAACCAGCGGATCGTGGTCGAGCCGGGAGTGACCAACGCCCAGATCTCGGCCGCCGTAGGGCCGACGCACTTCTACCCGCCCGACCCGTCGAGCCAGATCATCTGCTCCATCGGCGGCAACGTGGCCGAGAACTCCGGCGGGGTGCACTGCTTCAAGTACGGCTTCACCACCAACTGGGTGGTGGGCTGCGAGGTCGTGCTGCCCGACGGTTCGACGACGGTGCTGGGCGGCGGCTTCGGCGAGCTCGACCGGCCCGGCTACGACCTCCTCGGCGTCTTCGTCGGGTCGGAGGGCACGTTGGGCGTGGCGACGAAGATCACGTTGCGGGTCACGCCGGCCCCGGAGGCGACCCGCACGGTCGTGGCCTACTTCAACACGCCGGAGGAAGCGGGCCAGGTCGTGTCCGACGTGGTCTCGGCGGGGGTGGTGCCGGGGGCCATGGAGATCATGGACAACCTGGCCATCGCCGCCACCGAGGCCGCCACCCACGCCGGGAACCCGCTCGACGCCGGCGCCCTGCTGATCGTGGAGCTGGACGGGTCGGAGTCGGAGTGTGACGCCCGCTTCGACGAGGTCATCCGCTTCTGCGAGGCCAACGGCGCAACGAGGGTGCGCATCGCCGAGTCGGAGGACGAGCGGGCCCTGATCTGGAAGGCCCGCAAGGCCGCCTTCGCCGCCATGGGCCGGATCTCGCCCAACTTCTACGTGCAGGACGGGGTCATCCCCCGCACCCGTCTCCCCCAGGCGCTGCGCCGCATCGAGGACCTCGGCGTCGAGTACGGGCTGCGGGTGGCCAACGTGTTCCACGCCGGCGACGGCAACCTCCACCCGCTGGTGCTGTTCGACGCCGCGGTGGCCGGCGAAGCGGAGCGGGCCGAGCAGCTGGCCGGCCGGATCGTCGAGGTCTGCGTGGACGAGGGCGGCTCGCTGACCGGCGAGCACGGCATCGGTGTCGTCAAGAAGCGGTATATGCCGAAGATGTTCTCCGAGGCCGACCTGGCCACGTTCCAGCGCCTCCGCTGCGCCTTCGACCCCGAGGGGATGGCCAACCCCGGCAAGGTGATGCCGACCCCTCGCCTGTGCGGCGAGGTCCCCGGCCCCTACCGCCAACACCCCCTGGAAGCCGCCGGCCTGATCGAACGCCTATGACGCGACTCGCCTACCCCACCGCCCGCCCCGCCCGAACCGGCGCTCTTTTCGGACACCCGTCGGTCGGAAATGAACGCCGGATCGCACCCACCGCCCGGCCCGCCCGAACCAGCGCTCTTTTCGGACACCCGTCGGTCGGAATTGAACGCCGGATGGCGGGGATCGGCCGGTCGGCGGCCGGGAGCAGGGCGCGTTGAAGAGCGAGCAGCCCGCGAGCTACGAGGAGGCGGCCGAGTGGCTCCGGTCCGCGGCGGCGGACGGGCGGCCGGTGCGGTTCCGGGGCGGGGGAACGAAACTCGGATGGGGGCGGCCGGTGCCCGAGCCGGATCTCGAGCTCTGCACCGGCGGGCTGGACCGGGTGCTCGAGCACAACGCCGGGGACTTCACCGCCGTGCTCCAGGCCGGGGTGCCGCTGGCCGTGGCCCAGGACACCTTCGCCTCCGCCGGACAGATGTTGGCCCTCGACCCGCCGCTGTCGCCCTGGGGCGCCGCCGGCGATGACACCGCGCTCGATGCCGCCGACGGCGGGGCGACCATCGGCGGCATCGTGGCCACGGCCGACTCCGGGCCCCTGCGCCACCGGTACGGCGGCGTGCGGGACCTCGTGGTGGGCGTGACGGTCGTGCTCTCCGACGGGACGGTCGCCCGGGCCGGCGGCAAGGTCATCAAGAACGTGGCCGGCTACGACCTCGGCAAGCTCTTCGCCGGCGCCTTCGGCACCCTCGGCCTGATCGCCGAGGTGACCGTGCGGTTGCACCCCCGCCCGGCCCGCACCGCCACCGTCGTGGCCCGCTCCTCCGACCCGGCGCAGCTGGCCGCGGCCGCCGCCGCCCTGGCCCACGCCCCCCTGGAAGCCGACTGCCTCGACCTGTGGTGGGACGCCTCGACCGGCGCCGGCGCCGTCCTGGTCCGTTTCGGGAGCGCAAATCCGTTTCCCAGAGCCGAGGAGGCGGCGACGCTCCTGGGCCGCGTCGGCGATCTGGTGGTCGAGACCGACGACGACGATCCGGCCTGCTGGGACGCGCAGCGAGCGGCGCAGAGGAGCGACATCGTGGTCAAGGTGTCGGCCCTCCCCGCCGCTCTCCCGGCGTCGATGGCCGCCGCGCAAGCCCTCGGAGGCACCCTGGTCGCCCGGGCCGGCCTCGGTCTGGCCTGGATCCAGCTGCCCGTCGGCACCTCCCCCGGCGAGGGCGGGGCCGGCAGCGCCGATGCTCCGGCCGACGCCGGCAGGACCGATGCTCCGGCTGACGCCGGCAGGACCGGTGCCCGGGGTGAGCGGGGGGCGCTCGATGCGGCGGTGGTTGCGGAGGCCGTGGAGGAGCTCCGCCGCCGGCTCGCCCCCGCCCCCTGTGTCCTGCTCGACGCGCCGGCCGAGGTGCGGGCGATGCTCGACCCGTGGGGCGGCGAGACCGGGCCGGTGGCGTTGATGCGCAAGGTCAAGGAACGGTTCGACCCGGCCGGCGTCTGCGCCCCGGGCCTGTTCGTCGGGGGGATCTAGTGCCGCTGGATCCGACGCTCATCAAGACGTGCATCCACTGCGGCTTCTGCCTCCCGACGTGCCCGACGTACGTGGTGTGGGGCGAGGAGATGGACTCTCCCCGGGGCCGGATCGTCCTGATGCGGGAGGCGGCCGAGACCGGCGGCGGGCTGGGATCGATCGTCACCCACATCGACCGCTGCCTCGGCTGCATGGCCTGCGTGACGGCCTGCCCGTCCGGCGTCCGCTACGACGCGCTGATAGAGCAGATGCGACCGGAGGTCGAGCGCCGCCACCGCCGCACCCCCGCCGACCGCGCCTTCCGCCGCTTCTGCTTCGAGGTCTTCACCCACCCCGGCCGCCTCCGGGCGATGGTCCCCATCCTGGTCGCCGGCCGCCGCCTCGGCCTCGACTCCCGGCTCCGCGCCTGGCTCGAGCGCCAGGCCTCGGGAGCTTCGCCCGATCCGCCTCCGAGCACCGCATCGACCGGCGCCGGCCCGGCCGGCGGCAACGGCGGCGCCGCAATCTCGATGGCCGGGGCCACGTCGGCCGGTACGACCGAGTCGCCCGGTCTCGCCGAGCCGCCGCCGGCCGGGTCCGATCGCAAGAGCGGGCGGCGGTTCCGGCGGCTGGCGGCCATGATGCGCCTCACGCCCGAGGTGAAGCTGTCGGCGCTTTGGCGGCGCCTGCCCGAGCGCACCCCGGCCCGCACGGACGCCGGGCCGGCCCGGGGCACCGTCGGGCTGCTGCAGGGGTGTGTCGCCCGGGTCTTCTTCGCCCGTACCAACGAGGCGACGGTGCGGGTGCTGTCCGCCGAAGGGTTCGACGTGGTCGTCCCCAGGAGTGCGGGGTGCTGCGGAGCACTGTTGATGCACTCGGGCGCCGAAAACGAGGCCCAGCAACGGGCCCGGGCTCTCATCACCGCCTTCGAGGGCTGCGAGACGGTGGCCGTGAACGCCGCCGGCTGCGGGTCGGCCATGAAGGAGTACGGCCGCCTCCTGTCCGACGACCCCGAGTGGGCCGAGCGGGCCGAGGCGTTCTCGGCCAGGGTGGCCGACGTCACGGAGGTGCTGGCCGGGGTCGAGCCGAGGGCCGCCCGCCACCCCGTCCACCTGAGCGTGGCCTACCACGACGCCTGCCACCTCGCCCACGCCCAGGGAGTGCGGGCCGAACCGAGGTCGGTGCTGGCCGGCATCCCCGGCCTCACGGTCGTCCAGCCGGCCGAGTGGGAGATCTGCTGCGGCTCGGCCGGGCTCTACAACATGCTCGAACCGGAGCCGGCCGCCGAGCTCGGCCGGCGCAAGGTGGCCAACCTCGCCGCCACCGGCGCCGCCGCCGTCGTGGCCGGCAACCCGGGCTGCGCCCTCCAGATCACCGTCCACAGCAACCGCCGGCTGCCCGTCTACCACCCCATCGAGGTCCTCGACGCCTCCATCAGCGGAAGGAGCCTGCCATGACCGACACCGAGCCCGACGGCGTGGAAGTCCTCCGCCCGGTCGAGGGCCGCCATGCGTCCGTCCTGACCCCGGAGGCGCTGGCGTTCGTGGCCGACCTCCAGCGGCGGTTCGGGCCCGGCCGGGAGCGGATCCTGGCCGCCCGGGCGCAGCGGTGGCAGCGGCTCCGGGGCGGCGAACAGCCGGCGTTCCTGCCCGAGACGGCCGACGTCCGCCACGGCGACTGGCAGGTGGCGCCCGCGCCTCCGGCGCTCGCCCGGCGGCGGGTGGAGATCACCGGGCCCACCGAGGCCAAGATGCTCATTAACGCATTCAACTCCGGTGCGGATGTGTTCATGGTCGACTTCGAGGACGCCAACTCCCCGACGTGGAGCAACCTCGTCGGCGGCCAGGCGAACCTGACCGAGGCCATCGAGGGGACGCTCGCCTTCACGAGCCAGGATGGCAGGGACTACCGCCTCGCCGAACAGACCGCCGTACCCGTGGTGCGTCCCCGGGGTTGGCACCTGGTCGAGCGCAACGTCCTCGTCGACGGTCAGCCGGTATCGGCCAGCCTGTTCGACTTCGGGCTGTGCTTCTTCCACAACGCCCGCCGGCTCCTCGACAAGGGCCTCGGCCCGTACTTCTACCTTCCCAAGCTGGAGGGTCATCTCGAGGCCCGGCTGTGGAACGACACCTTCAATGCGGCCCAGGACGCCGTCGGTCTCGACCGGGGCACGATCCGCGCCACCGTCCTCATCGAGACGATCCTGGCCGCGTTCGAGATGGAGGAGATCCTCTACGAGCTGCGGGACCACTCCGCCGGGCTCAACGCCGGCCGGTGGGACTACATCTTCTCCGTCATCAAAAAGTTCTGCGACCGGCCCGACATCGTGCTCCCCGACCGCAACCAGATCACGATGACCGTGCCCTTCATGTCGGCGTACACCGAGCTGCTGGTCCGCACCTGTCACCGGCACGGCGCCCATGCCATCGGCGGGATGGCGGCCTTCATCCCGTCCCGCCGGGACGAGGACGTCAACCGGACGGCGCTGGCCAAGGTGACCGAGGACAAGGAGCGGGAATCGAAGGCCGGCTTCGACGGCACCTGGGTGGCCCACCCTGACCTCGTGCCGGTGGCCCGCACGCCGTTCGACGCCGTGCTCGGCGACCGGCCCAACCAGCTCGACCGCACCCGGGAGGACGTCTCCGTCACCGCCGAGGACCTCCTCGACTTCGCCATCCCCGGGGGCGAGGTGACCGAGGACGGGCTCCGCAACGACGTAGCTGTGGGGTTGCGCTATCTGTCGGCCTGGCTGACGGGCAACGGCGCCGCCGGCATCTTCAACCTCATGGAGGACGTCGCCACGGCCGAGATCGCCCGCTCCCAGGTGTGGCAGTGGATCCACCGGGGCCGCTTCGACGCGGCGACGGTGCGGGGCGTGGTGAAGGAAGAGGTCGAGCGGATCCGGGAGGAGGGCGGTGGCGACCGCCGGCTCGACGAGGCCGAGGCGCTCTTCGCCGAGGTGGCGTTGGGGCCCGACTACGCCGAGTTCCTGACCCTGCCCGGTTACGCCGTGCTGGAGTAGTTCTCCACCACCCAGTCGTAGCGGGGTTCGGAGCGGCGGTCGGAGCGGGCCCAGGCCAGCTCCGGCGTGAGCGCCCGGACCCGGGCGCCGGGGGTGTAGAAGGCGTCCTCGATGTCGGCTGTGGTGGCCATGGCGGGGTCGAGCCCGGCCTCGACCAGCGCCGCCTCGTAGGCGTCGCCGAGCCGGCCCTGGAGGAGCTGGCCCATGATGGCCGGGAACGACTCCGGGTCCTTGAGGAGCCAGGAGTGGGTTCCGCCCCGGATCACCACCAGGTCACCGCCGGACCGGCGGGCGGCGTCGCGGGCGGCGGCCATGGGCACGACGAAGTCGTGGTCGCCGTGCAGCACCACCACCGGCACGCCGGCGTGGCGGAGGGTATCGAGCATCTCCCGGCTGCCCGGCGACCGGAGCACCGACAGGAAGGGCATGAGGAGCTGCCACGGCCTGGTCAGGTCGCCCCAGGCGGTCTTCCCCCACAGCCGGGCCAGCTTGGCCGTCTGCGGGCCGTCATCGAGTGAGATCGTGGCCAGGCTGTCGACCACCGCCGCGGTGCTGAACACGCTGAGCAGCGGCGGCCACCACCGGCAGGCGGTCACGATCTGGTCCCAGGCATCGCCGACGATGGCGTCGATCAGGATTAGGGCGACGGCCCGGTCGGGGTCGGCGGCGGCCAGCTCAGTGATGAGCCGACCGCCCATCGAGTGGCCGGCGAACACCGCCCGGCGGATCCCGAGCTCGCTGACCGCCCGCCCGAGGAGCCGGCTGTAGGCGCCGAGGTCCAGCCCGTCACGGGGCAGGACGGCCGTACCGCCGTGGCCGGCGGTGTCGATGGCCACCACCTTGAAGCCCATCGATACGAGCCGGCTGAGCGACTGGGCGTAGAGGAGCCCCTCGGCGGCGAAGCCGTGCACCACCACCAGCGGCACGCCCCGCCCGGCCACCAGCGCCTGGACGGAGTGCCCGTCCGACAGCTGGATCCGGTGCTTCGAGAGCTTCACCGTCGGGACGCCGCGCAGCGGCGCCCGCCGCTCCCGCCGTTGCGGGTCGACCGGACGTTCCCACGCAGTGCTCGTCACCTTCCAGGTGTCGGCAGATCACGCCGCCGCCTTGATGTTCGGCAGCTTCACCTGGCGCCCCCGACCCGAATTCTCGTAACACCGCCACAGCCGGGCCTCGAGGCCGTCCGGATCCTCGTTGAGCTCCAGCCACCCGATCCGCTCGATCCGGAATCCGATGCCGCCGAGCGCCGCGTCCCGGGCCACATCCCGGCGCCGGTCGGACGGGCTCGTGTGCCACAACCGCCCGTCCGCCTCGAAGTTGACCATCCGCTCCGGCCAGGCCAGATCCAGCCGCCACCTCCCCACCCGGTACTGCCTCACCGGTGGCGGAAACCCCCGCTGGCGCAAGAACTCGACGACCTGGTCCTCCAACCAGCTCTCCGTCGCCCCGCCCGCCCTGACCTGCTCCTCGATCAGCCCCCGCAACACGACCAGCCCGCCCCGCCCCCGCGCCGAATGCCGGCCGGCGAACTGCACCAACCGCGGGAGTGCGGTCAGCCGCTTCACCAACGCGCTGTTGACCGCGCCCTCCGCCTTCCTCGGCGCGACGTCGGCCAGTCCCAACAACGTCTGCTCCACCGTGGCCACCGGGATCCCGCCCAGGACGGTGCTCTCGAGGAACCGGGTTTCGTGAGCCGTGACCCCCTCCAGTCGGCTCGCCCGGCGGGAGGACACCGTCAGCTCGATTCGCTCCTCGCGGTCGAAGCCCCGCAGCCCGTGGAGGCGAGCGGCGCAGCGATGGGAAGCCACGCCGCCTGTCGCCAAGCAGGCGGCGAGGACGTCCTGCTCGTAGGAGCCGGGCGCCCCGGTCACCCGGTGAACGCCGCGATGAACGATCTCGTCCTGCCCCGACCGGAGCCGACGCGACGAGCTCCGCTCGGAAAGCCCGAGGCCGTGCAGCTGTCGGCAGGTCACGAGACCGAGTTGTTCGACCGAGATCCTGGCCACGCGGAGGCGCTGGGCGCTCCGCTTCGAAAGGTCTTCGTGCTCCGCCATGCTGCCAGCCAACCACGAGGGTGAGACAGAAACGTTTTGCC
>JAUZEX010000288.1 GCA_030838815.1 Actinomycetota bacterium | reverse complement strand
GCCTGCTGGCGGGTGTAGCCGTACTCGTGGCCGAGGTGGTTGATCATGGCGTCGAGGGCGTTGCGGGCGGCCAGCGTGAGGTCTTCGAACTCGTTGCGACCGTCCCGGGCCAGACACATTCCCGTGGTGGCGAAGTAGCGGCCGGGCGGGGCGAAGTCCGAGGGCCCGGGCGCGTCGCGCTCGTAGCACGGAGTCCGGATCTCGCGCTCGGCGGCCCGGCCGGGGCGGAGGTCCAGGCGGACCCGGAGGGTGGCGGCCATCTCGATGGCCGTCCCGCACGACTCCCCGTCGCCCTGGGCGAAGTGGGCGTCGCCGGCCGAGAAGAGGGCGCCCTCGGTCCACACCGGGAGCAGGAGGCGGGTGCCGGCGGTGACCTGCTTGATGTCGATGTTGCCGCCGTGCTCCCGGGGCGGGATCGTCCGCAGCGCCTCGGCGGCGATGGCGGGATCGGCGGGCACCGCCCCGGCCGCGTCGGGCGGGAGCGCCACGCCGCCCCTGGCGGCCAGGTCGGCCTCCCGCGCCGAAGCCGTCTCGAGCAGGTCCCGGGAGGGCGCCACGCCGACGACGCCCATGAACGGCGCGCCGGCGATGCGGATGCCGGGGAGGTCCTCTGAGATCGCCCAACCATCGGCCAGCTCCCACCGGACGAGATAGGGCTCGGGGAAGTCGTCCCGCAGGAACCCGAACCCCGGAACCTGGGCCGTGAAGCCGAAGGGCTGGGGAATGACCTCCAGGATCTCGGCCACGAGGAGGTCGCCGGGCCGGGCTCCGTCGACGAACACCGGTCCGGTGAGGGGATGGACGAGGCCGAAGTCGGCCTGCTCGACGTCCTTGGTCGAAGAGCGGGCGTCGAAGAACCCGTCGAAGGTGTCGCGGGTGTCGAGCACGAGCTCGTCGCCGGGTTGGCAGCGCAGCGCCGGGGGGATGTCGGGGTGCCAGCGGTTGTGGCCGGTGTGGGGCTCGGCCGCCAGCGGGAGGCGGCGGTCGATGCGGATCTCGTGGGTCGCCATCGGAGTCCTCCTCCCCGGACGGAACTTTTCGGCCCGCCGTCCGCACCATAGGCTTCCCACGACGGGCGAGACCGGGAGGCGGGCATGGATCTCCAGCTGCGGGGCAGGCGGGCGCTGGTCACCGGCGGCACCAAGGGCATCGGACGGGCGATCGTGGAGGCCTTCGCCGCCGAAGGGGCCGACGTCGCCTTCTGCGCCCGGACGGAAGCCGACGTCACTGCCACCGCCAAAGCGGTCGGCGAACTCGGCGTGCGGACGTTCGGCCGGGCCCTCGACGTGGCCGACGGCCCCGCGCTCAAGGCCTGGGTGGTCGACGCCGCCGAGGAGCTCGGGGGACTCGACGCCGTCGTGGCCAATGTCAGTGCGCTCTCGATCGGGCCGGACGAGGAGAACTGGAAGGCCGAGTTCGAGGTGGACCTGATGCACTCGGTCCGGGTCGTCGACGCCGCGATGCCCTACCTCGAGCGGAGCGACGCGGCGTCGATCACGACGATCTCCAGTGTGTCGGGCCGGGAGATCGACATCGTCGCCGGTCCCTACGGGGTCATGAAGGGCGCCGTGGTCCACTACGCCCAGGGGCTGGCGTACCACCTGGCCCCGAAGGGAATCCGGGCCAACACCGTCTCACCGGGGAACACCTACTTCGAGGGCGGTTTCTGGCACAACATCGAGCACAACAATCCCGATCTCTACAACCAGGTGCTGGCCATGAACCCCACCGGCCGCATGGGGACGCCGGAGGAGGTCGCCGCCGCCGTGGTCTTCCTGGCCAGCCCGTTGGCCAGCCGGATCTCCGGCACCAACCTCATCGTCGACGGCGCGCTCACGAAGGGTGTGCAGCTCTAACCGGGGCGGGCCGAAACTGGTTCGTGGCCCGGAAAGACGGGCACTAGGCTCCCCGACCTTGGCTGATCCCGCCACCTTTGCCGAACAGGCGATGCCCTTCATGGGGCCGCTGTATTCGGCCGCGCTCCGGATGACCAGGAATCCGACCGACGCCGAGGACCTGGTCCAGGAGACATACCTGCGGGCCTACCGGGGGTTCGAGGGGTTCAAGGAGGGCACCAACCTCAAGGCCTGGCTGTACCGGATCCTGACCAACACGTACATCAACCAGTACCGGGCGGCCAAGCGCCGGCCCGACCAGGTCGACCTCGACGACGTGGAGGACCTGTACCTGTACCGCCGTCTCGGCGGAGCGGAGGCGGCGGCGGCCGGCCGGAGCCCCGAGACCGAGGTGCTCGAGCGGATGCCGGAGAGCGACGTCAAGGAGGCGCTGGAGTCGCTTCCCGACCAATTCCGCATCGCTGTCCTCTTGGCTGACGTGGAGGGATTCGCCTACAAAGAGATCGCCGAAATTCTCGACATCCCGATCGGGACGGTCATGAGCCGCCTCCATCGCGGAAGAAAACTGCTCCAAAAGCGGTTGTGGGATTTTGCCGTCGAGAACGGATTGGCGACGGGCACCGGCCCGGCCCGCTAGCCCGCGAGGACTGACTGCATTGGACTGCAACGAGGCGATCCACCAGATCTACCACTACCTCGACGGAGTGCTCACGGATGAGAGCCGGGCCGCCATCGCCCGCCACCTCGACTTCTGCCCGCCCTGCTCCGGGGGGTACCACTTCGAGGTGGAGCTGAAGGTGCTGATCGCCCGGAAGTGTCGCGACGACGTACCCCCCGACCTGCGGCGCCGCATCGCCGAGTCGATCGGCCACGAGCTCCCGCCCGCCACGACGGCCTGACCGCCCGCGTCGGGTGCGGCCGCGACGCACCGGTACCATGGGGCGACCGACACGCTTCCCCCGGCGCTCGGGGGTGTCCCCCGAATGGAGACTTCCGTGAAGGCCGGACGTGCCGCCTTGTTGTCCGTCGTGATGCTCATTCTCCTCGCCGGGCCGGCCCGGGCCGCCACCCCCGTGGTGCTGGCCGCCAAGCCCTGGCACTACTGGATCTCGATCGTGCTCGCCGCCAGCTTCCTCGGGCTGCTGCTGATGATGATCGTCGGCTACGTGGTCAAGGTGGTCATGCTCAAGTACGGGATCAAGGTCGGGAGAAAGTCCACCTGACCACGGCCACCGCCCCGGAGCCCGTCGACTGGGCCCTCGCCGAGCGATTGGCCCGCCGCGTTGCCGGCCATGACCCCCTCGAGTCGTCCTATCTGGCCGCTTCCCTCCAGGTCGACTTCGACTCCGTCACCGCCCGGGCGGAGCACCTGGTCGGCGAGTTCACCGGTCTCGTCGCCCCGGAGGACCCGGCCCGGGCGATGGTCCTCGACCGCCAGGACTGGGTCCGGGCCAACATCCGCAGCTTCCGCAACACGCTGGAGCCCTTCACCCGGCGCGTGGGCGAGCGGATGGCGCAGAGCCCCTTCGCGCCCGCCGGGCGGGCGGTGGCCGGGGCCGAGATGGGCGTCCTCATGGGTTTCCTGGCCCAGCGGGTCCTCGGGCAGTACGACCTGCTGGTTCCCGATCCTGTGCCGTCGGGGGACACCCCCGGGCTCCCGGGGTCTGGCGACGCCGACGCGGTCTACTACGTGGGGGCCAACATCCTGGTGCTGGAGAAGCGCTTCGGCTTCCGGCCGGGTGACTTCCGGCTGTGGATCGCCCTCCACGAGGTGACGCACCGGGCCCAGTTCCGGGCCATTCCCTGGATGAAGGGGTATTTCCTCTCGCTGGTCGACGCCTCGATGGGGATGATCGAGCCCGACCCGAAACGCCTCGTCCGGGCGCTGGAGCGGGCCGCCGAGGCCGCCCGCAAAGGCCGCAACCCACTCGACGACGGTGGCATCGTCGCCCTCTTCGCCAGCGACGAGCAACGGCTGGTGATCGACCAGGTACAGGCCCTGATGTCGCTGCTGGAAGGCCATGGCAACGTCGTGATGGACCGGCTCGGGAAGCGCCACGTGACCGGGCAGGAGCGCATGTCGGCCGCCCTCAAGGCCCGGCGGCAGTCGGGCGGCGTGGCGGCGCAGTTCCGGAAGCTGATCGGCATCGAGATGAAGATGCGCCAGTACGAGATCGGCGAGCAGTTCATCACCCATCTCGAGGAGACCGTAGGGATCGAGGCGCTCGACGCCGCCTGGCGGGGCCCCGACTGCCTGCCCACCCTGCCCGAGCTGGAGGCGCCGGAGCGGTGGCTGGAGCGGGTCAGCACCCTGACCGCCTGACCGGTCCGGTACCGGCGTTCGTTTACCGGGATCCAGCGGAGATCGAACGCCGGTTCCTGATGGCGGCCGGGCCCGACCTGCGGGCCGGCTTCGCCGGTTTGGAGTCGCCCGTCGTGGTTGCGTGCTCGGGCGGGCCTGATTCCCTGGCCCTCCTCGCTCTGGCGGCCGAGG
>JAUZEX010000226.1 GCA_030838815.1 Actinomycetota bacterium | reverse complement strand
GCACCGCCGAGCGCCCGACGCTGGCCCGCTGCCAGTATCCGTAGGTGCCCTCGTCGAGCAGCTCCCGGGCCGCCTCGATGAGGGCGCCGTAGGCGGCGAAGGCGAAGGCGCCTCCGACCGAGATGCGGGCCACGCCGGCCTCGGCGAGATCGGCCACCGCCGGCCCGCCCGGCAGCGCCAGCACGTTGACGGGCCGGTCGACCGACGCCACCACCGAGCGGATGTCGCCCAGCGCGGTGAGCCCCGGGGCGAAGAGGACGTCAGCGCCGGCCTCCTGGTACGCCTGAAGCCGGGCAATGGTGTCCGCCAGGTCGTTCCGGCCGTGGATGAGGTTTTCCGCCCTGGCGGTCACGACCAGGCGGACGGGCCCGCGGTGGGCGATGGACACTGCCGTCGCCACCCGCTCGACCGCCAGCTTCTGGTCGTAGATCGGGTCGTCGGGGTCGCCCGAGTAGTCCTCGATCGAGCAGCCCGCCAGACCGGTCGACACCGCTTCCAGGACCGTCAACCGGACGTCGGACGGGTCTGGCCCGAAGCAATTCTCCAGATCGGCCGACACCGGAACGGCGCCGGCGGCGTTCACCAGCACCCGGGAGTGGGCCATCGCCTCGTTGAGGCACACCGATCCGTCGAGCTTCCCCATGGTGGCGGCGAACCCGCTGCTGGTCGAGGCCACGGCCTTGAAACCCAGCGACACGAGCAGCCGGGCCGAGCCGGCGTCCCAGGCGTTGGGCATCAACAGCGGCCCTGGCCCCTCGTGGAGGGCCAGGAACCGCTCGGCCCGCTCGACAGGATCGACAGTCGGTGCGTCAGTGGTCATCGGCCCAGCCTAGGAACAACAGGGGCCGCACTACGGACAGGGATTCGGCCCCGCCCGTCCGGAGCAGGCTGCGGCCCGATGCAGGCGGGCCGACAGCGACGCCACGTCGGGGTCGTTGGCCGGGTCCTTGTCGGCCAGCAGGTTGTTCAGCTCCCAGGGGTCGGAGGTGAGGTCGTAGTACTCCTTCCACTGGATGTTGCTGTTGCCCTTGTCGAAGAACTCGATGTACTGCCACTGCTTGGTCCGCAGCGACAGCCACGTCGGGATCCCCCGGTGGCCCTGGTAGCCCTTCGGCGACGGACGCAGGATCGGGCCGAACTCCAGCAGCTTCTCGGCCCGGGCCGGGCGCCCGGGCAGGAAGGAGAGCCCGTCGAGCGGGTAGTGGACCTCGGGCGGCTGATAGCCGGCGGCGTCGAGGTAGGTCGGCAGGTAGTCCTCCGTGCCGACGAGCCGGTCGTCGGTCGAGCCGGGCGGGAACACCCCGTCCCACCGCACCATCAACGGCGCCTGGACGTGCTCCGTCCACGGCATCCCCTTGCTGGTCATGCCCCGCTCGTCCCAGGCGTAGCCGTTGTCGGTGGTGAAGAGCACCAGCGTGTTGGCCAGTTCCCCGTCGGCCTGGAGGCGGGTCATGATCGTGTCCACCATGTCGTCGGCCGCCATGAGCGTCCGCATGTGGCCCTCGTACGTGATCTCGCCGCACTTCTGGGTGAAGTTCATCGGCCGCACGTAGGGGACCTTGTCGGCCTTCTCGGCCTTCATGTTGGGTCCGCCCTCGACCGTGACGGCCGGCGACGGCGTCCAGGTCGGCATGGGGACGGCGTCGTAGCGGGCCGGCCACGTGTACATCTTGTGCAGGTTGCAGGAGTCGGGCCCGGCGGCGGTCTGCTCCTGGTGCGGGGCGTGGGGTGAGACCTGCATGAACCACGGCTGGGTCTGGGCCTTGAAGCCGTCGATGTACGAGGCGGCCTTCTGTCCGATCCAGTCGGTCGAGTACGGCGCGTTCTCGGTGCGCTGCTTGGCGTCGCCGGCGTCCTTGACCGTGAACCGGGCATTCATGTAGCCGCCCTGGAAGGCGGCGAACTGGTCGAAGTGGGGCGGCACGTAGCGGAAGTTCCAGTCGGTGATGAACTTCCCGACCAGGGCCGTGGTGTAGCCGGCGTCGTGGAGGTAGCGGGGCTCGATCCAGTCGTGGTCGAGGTTGTCGCCCGAATAGTTGTCGACGACGCCGTGGTTGTGCTCGAACCGTCCGCTCCAGATCGTGGCCCGGTCGGGACAGCACAGCGACGTCGTGGTGAAGGCGTTGGTGAACGTCGTCCCGGCGTCGGCCAGCCAGTGCTTCGTCTTCGGGAGGACGGCCGGGTTGTTCATCACCCCGTCGGAGCGCATGTCGTCCATCAGGATGAACAGGATGTTGGGCTTCCCCGCGGCCCGGACCTTGGCCGGAGCGGGGGCCACCACCGGGAGGACGGCCACGAGCAGGACGACACCGAGGATCACCGTGCCGCGGCGGCGCAGGCGGGAAAGGGCCACGGTCCGACAGTAGTCCCCGGCAACAGTGGGTGTCTCGTCACTCAGGGTTCACTTTCGTATCACTCAGGTCGACCGGACGGGCGCCGATCGTCGGGAACATGGACGGGATCGCCGCCGTCGAGGCCCGCATCGCCGAGATCCGCTCACGCTTCGCTCCGCCGCCGCCGCCGCCGGCGGCGTCGTCGACGGCGGTGTCGCGCACCGCCTCGGGCGCCGACTTCGCCTCCCACCTCCGGACGGCCATGGGCGACGCCGACACGTGGATCGACACCGCCCTGGCCCGGACCGGCGCCCCGCAATCGTGGGCCACCGGGCTGAAGGAGATCGCCGCCCACGAGTCGTCGCTCGACCCGACCGCGGCCAATATCGCCGCCTCGGGCGGCAACCCGGCGAAGACCCCCCTCGGCCTCATGCAGATGCTCCCCTCGACCTTCGCCGCCCACGCCCAGCCCGGCCACGGCGACATCGCAGATCCGGTCGACAACCTCTGCGCGGCCATCGACTACATCAAAAAGCGCTACGGCGATCCGGGCCACACTCCAGGCCTGCAGGCCCTCGCCCGCGGTGACCCCTACGTGGGTTATTGAGACAAAGGGGGTATCGCCGCAGGTCAGAGGACCTGCGGCCGGATGCCGGTGCTGGAGCGGTTCGAGGCGGCGGCCACCAGGGCGTCGACATCCTCAAGGGT
>JAUZEX010000222.1 GCA_030838815.1 Actinomycetota bacterium | reverse complement strand
TCGACCAGGGGCCGCCCTCCGTCGGCCAGCCGCCGGCGCAGGGCGGGGTCGCCGGCCTGGCGGCCGAGGGCGGCGGCGAGGGCGGCCGGGTCGCCGGGGTGCACCAGCAGCGCGCTGTGCCCGTCCTCCAGGTATTCGGCGAAGACCGGGATATCGCTGGCCACGACGGGCAGGCCGGCGGCCAGGGCCTCGAGGACGACGAGGCCGAAACCCTCCTTCACCGACGGAAAGGCGAAGGCGTCGGCGGCCCGGTACCAGGCCCCGAGGTCCGCCTCACTGACCGTGCCGAGGAGCAGGACGTCGCGGCCCTCGACGAGGCCCAGCTCGGGGAGGCGGGCCAGGGCGCCGTCGCGGTAGGCCCGGTAGTCGAAGAAGGTATGGCCGCCGACGACGGCCAGGACGGGCCGGGGTCCGGAGCCGTTGACTCTGCCGGCGACGCCGGCCATGGCCTCCAGCAGGGTGACCGACCCCTTGCGGGGCTCGATCCCGCCCACGGTCAGGACCAGGAACGTGTCGGGGCCGGCGCCGGCCCGGGCCCGGAACCGTTCCCGCTCGCCGGGGTCGCCGGCGCCGAAGCGGTGCGGGTCGACGCCGTTGCGGACGACGGTGGCGTCGACGCCGTAGTCGGCGGCCAGCAGCACCCGCCAATGCTCTGAGACCACCAGCAGCCGGTCGGGGTCGAGGATGGCCCGTTGCTGGCACTCGATCAGCGCCGGGGTGGTGAAGTCGTCGACGTGGTGCACGGTCCGCACGACGACGCTCCCCGGCCGGGGGCCGGTGAGGGCCCGCCCGTCCCGGATGCGGCAGGCGGCCCGGGCGGCGATGCAGTCCTGGGCGTGGAGGACTACGGGGCCCGGCGGGCAGAGCGCGCCGAGCCCGCCTTCGAGGGCGTCGACGGCGGCGAAGACCCGCTCCTCCAGCGTGTCGGCCGGTGCCGGGGAGGCCACGATCGTGTGCGGCAGTGGCGTCGGCCGGAACAGTCCGGCGGCCGGATCGCCGAGGGCCACGAGGTGGACGTCGATCCCCTGCGCCAGCAGGGCTTCGCCGATCGACAGCGTGTGGACCAGCCCGCCGCGGGGCCGCGTGGAATGGCAGACCAGCAACACCGGCGGTGTCACGAGAGCGGCTCCTCGACCAGGGTGGGGCGGCGGGCGGCGAGGGCGGCGGCGGCCAGCGCGGCCCGCCCGGCGGTCGGCGGGACGATACAACCGGCCGCTTCCAGGGTGGCCCGCTGGCCGGCCAGACCCTGGGGATCGCCGTCGGTGCCGAGGACGTAGGCCACAACGGCCGGGCCCCGCCCGCCGGCCCGGATCTCGGCGCAGACCGGGGCGAGACGCCCGGCGGGGTCGTCGTGGGCGCCGTAGCCGAGGACGACGTCGAGCAGGACGACCGCCACATCGGGCCGGGCTCCTTCGACCCGCAGGTGCTCGATGCGGGCCTCGGGGTCGATCATCGGGTGGGGCCGGCCCTTGGTGAACTCCTCCTCGCCGAGGTCCAGGCAGACGTGGGCGCCGTCGGGCGCCGGCAGTCCCCAGTCTTTGCGGATCGGCGTGTTGGAGTACACCGGGCCCAGGATGCCGGACAGGATCACCAGTGCCTCGTAGCAGAGCGTGCCGCCCGAGAAGAGGCCCCGCACCAGGGTGCGGTCGGCGGGCAGCGCGGCGACGGCCTCGCTGACCGCGGCCCGGAGGCCGCCGTCGAGGTCGATGGGCGGGAGCCCGAGGGCGGCCAGCAACATGGTGGCGCCCCCTTCGAGTGTCGACGCCAGCCGCACGCCGTCGGGGGCGGCGACCGCTTCGGCCAGGCCGATGAGGGCGGCCACCGCCGGTTTACCGCCCGCCTCGCGCAGCACCGCCCGGGCCACGGCCTCCGACGGCGGCTTCGACACGAGGAGCACGGCGTCGGTGCCGGGATCGGCCCCCAGCGCCCGTAGCCCGCTCTTCGCCATCCGGCCGCCGACGGTCTCGGACAGGTCGCGCCCGCCGACGCCGATGACGGCGGTGACCCGGGCGCCGCCCCGGTCGAGGAGCGCCATGACCTCCTGCGCCCCCGTGCCGGCGGCCGCCACGACACCCACCCCCGGTCGGGGATCGCCGTCGGCGGCGACGACGTTGGCGAACCCGAGGCCCGTCCGGCCGAGCATGGCGGTGCCGGCGCCGGGACCCATGACGAGCAGTCCGGCGGCCTCGGCCCGCTCCTTGAGCTCCACCTCCTCCTCGAGGCTGACGTTGTCGGAGAAGAGGAGCACGTGCAGGCCGGCGGACAATGCCTTGTGGGCCTCGAGGGCGGCGTAGTCACCCGGCACCGACACGATGGCCAGGTTGGCCGCCCCGCCGAGGGCGTCGACCGCCTCGCGGAAGGACCGGGGCCGCTCCGGCCCGCCGCCGCCCATCCCGCCACCGCCACCCCCGCCCGCGCCGCGACCCGGGCCGCCGGCCAGCGCCGCTTCGCCGACGTCGAGGGCGGCGTCGCCCGCTTCGTCCGCCGCCGCCTGCACGGCCAGGAAGCAGTCGTTGGCCGTGGCCTCCAAGGCGTCGACGTCGAAGCCCCGCCCGGCCAGCGTCTCGAGGTTGGCCGGCGTCCCCATGGCCGCCGCCGCCCATTCGACCCCGTCCAGGTCCATCATCGCCCGGCTGGCCGACATCTGGACGACCGAGTCGACGTAGCGGTCCCGGAGGACCAGTACCTTGTGGGCGGTCCCGGCGGTCACACGAACGACCGCCGCTCACCGGACGGATCGGTGACCGGGCGGACCCGCACGATCCTCGTCCCCGGGCGACCCTCGAGCTCCGACACCGTTCCCTCCAGGGAGGCGTAGACGAGCGCCGGCGTGGTGATCACCGACACGTCGCCTCCGTTGCGCAGGAACCGGATCCCGGCCCGCACCTTGGGGCCCATACTGCCCTCCGGGAACTGACCTTCGGCCAGGTGGCTCTCAGCGTCGTCGACGGAGATCTCGAGCATCGCCCGCTGCTGCGGCGTCCCGTAGTCGAGGAGCACGGCCTCCACGCTGGTGACCAGCACCAGCGCCTCGGCCCCGAGCGAGGTGGCGAGTCGCTCGGCGGCGTAGTCCTTGTCGATCACGGCGTCGACGCCGCGGTGGCCGGCCGAGGTGGGCACGACCGGGATGCCGCCGCCCCCGGCGGCGATGACGACGACGCCGGCGTCGAGCAGCGTCCGGATCGACGCCGCCTCCAGGATGCGGACGGGTTCGGGCGACGGCACGACCCGTCGCCATCCCCGTCCGGCGTCCTCCTTCACGGCCCAACCCCGTTCGGCGGCGAAGGCCTGGGCCTCCTCGGCGCTGAGGAACGGGCCGATCGGCTTCGTCGGGTTGCCGAAGGCGGGATCGCCGGGGTCGACCTCGGAATGGGTCACGAGCGGGACGATCTCCGGCGCCCGGGAACCGAGCACCTTGCGCAGGGCGAGGGCGAACAGGCTGCCGAGCTGGCCCTGCGTCATGGCCCCGAGCGAGAACAGCGGCTGCTCCGGCACGACGTCCGAGCCCTCCTCCTGCTGGAGGGCGAGGTTGCCCACCTGGGGGCCATTGCCGTGGACCAGCACGACCTCCCAGCCGGCCAGCATCAACGACGAGATCGACCGGGCCATGCCCTCGGCGTTGGCCGCCAGCTGGTCGTGGGTCCCGGCCTGGCCCTGATGGGTCAAGGCGTTGCCGCCGAGCGCGAGGACTACGATCCGGCCCATTCCCTCTCCTGCGGCGACTGCCGCTGGCGTGTAGGATCAGAAACTCCTCATTCACCATAGTGGAGGGGTTCGGCAGGTGACAATTCCCGGCGGGGTCCCACCCCAGGTCCTCTCCGACTGGAAGGCGGCGGAGGAGCGGCTGTACCCCGTGGTGATGGTGCGGCCCGACCTCTATGAGCGGGCCGTGAGCATGGTGCGGGTCGTGGCCGACGAGCTGGCCGGCTGCCTCGACCTCGCGGCCCTGGTCGGAGCGTGGGGCGGAGCGGCGGGGATCGTCCACCGGGCGGCGGGCGAGGCCGGGCTCGACCTCGAGGGCCTCGACGCCGGGCTGATCGCCGGGGCCGGGTTCTCCATGCGGTACCGGGAGCTGGCCGGCGCCGCGGCCCGCAATGAGCGCCTGGGCCGGATCCGGGTCGCCGCCGAGGCCGGCGAGGCCTGGGTTCGGGTGGAGGAGATCGGGTCCCGGGAGACCGCCGGCATGGTGCCCTGGAGCTGGACAGAGATGCACGTCGAAACCGGAGCCGGGCTGCGCCAGACGCTGGAGGCGGACCAGACGACCGGCGCTCCGCGCTACAGCCTGGAGGTCGTGCCCCTCGACCCGGCGACCGGCGACCGGCTCCCGACACCGGACGACGTGGTCGCGGTCGAGGAATCGTACGACGACCCCACCGAGTGGATGGCGGCGGTGGAGGCGACGCGGACCCGGATCGAGAGTTCGGGCGGCGGCGGCTCCCGGACGTGACGCCGTTGCGACGGCAACCTTGCTCCGATCTTTCGTATGGTTGACGTTCGTGTCGGAAAGTAGCTAGCGTCCGTCTCTTCTCCTTCC
>JAUZEX010000199.1 GCA_030838815.1 Actinomycetota bacterium | reverse complement strand
CCCCCGGCCGGACAGGGTGGTCGACGACCCCGGCGGCGAGGCCGTGACCGGGACGGTGGTGTCGCTGTCAGCGGTACCGCTGGTGCCCACCCGGCGGGCGAAGGGCTGGCTGGAGGCCGGATCGACGAGGACGAGGCTGTCGATCGGCGTGCGGGACGGCTGGACGACCTGGACCCGGTTGGGCTGGAAGCCCGGCCAGGCGGCGCCGTTGTACTTCGGGGTGGAGGTCACGGCCTTCGGCGGGGCCAGGGGGTTGCCGCAGGCGCACTTGGAGCGCGGGATTCCGTTGCGGTCGACCAGCACCGCCGTCCCGGCTTGCAGGACCGCCTGGCGGGGGGTGGCAACGCCGTTCCGGAAGCCGTTGTTGGTGACGCGGGTGTCGGCCCGCAACAGCACCGGTGTGAGGGTGGCCACGTAGGCGGGGATGTCGGCGGGCCGGATATCGAGGACGCTGGCGAAGGCGGCCGCCTTGTCCGGATTCTGGGCCAGGAAGGCGACCTGCTGGGCGGCGTCACAACTGGTCCGATCGCGGGTGCCGCCATAGAGGCCGGGGGTGGCGCCGCTGGTGCTGATGAGGACGAGCCGGCCGGTGGCCGCCGGTGTCGGTGCCGCCGGGGCGGCGGTGGCGACCGTGGTCGGGGTGCCCACCGCCATCGACGCCGAGAACGGGTCGGGGCCGGCGTCGGACGCCGACTCCAGGAAGATCTCGCCCCCCTTGGCTTCGGCGCCGCCTCCGACGACGCTGATCAGGACGGTGGCGGCGAGGAGCATGACGACAGCGCCTCCGACGACCACCCGCCACGAGGGTCGCCTGTTCGACCGGCCCGATCGGGAGCCCCGGCCGGTCGGAGGCGGTCCCGCCGGGGGCGGCCCGGCCCGTCCCCCGTCGGCCGCCGGCGCCCCGGCGGCCTCCGGTGGGGCGGCGGCCTCCGGTGGGGCGGCACCCTTCGGTGCGGCGCCGTTGCCCGAACCGGACGGAGCGGCGCCGTCGTCCCCGGCGGCCGCGGCCGTTACCCGGGCCGCCTCGGCCGCGGCGAGGGCCGCCCCGAGGGCGATCGCATGCTTCGGGTGGGCGTCGACGGCGACCGGCCGGCCCAGCTCCGCGGCCACCATCTGGCCGACCAGCGGGATGCGGGACGAGCCCCCGACGAGGAGGACGGCCTTGACGTCGCCGGCCTCCACGCCGGCGGAGCGCAGTGCCCTCCGGAGCGCCCCGACGGTGGGTTCCAACGCCGGCCGGACCATGGTCTCGAACTCGCTCCGCGTGAGCCGGACCTCGGTCTGGCGGTTGGGGAGCAGCACCGCGACGGAAGCGTCGGTGTCGGCCGAGAGCGCCTCCTTGGCCTGGACGCACTCCTCCCGCAGGCGAGCCAAGGCCGTGACGGCGCCCTCGTCCTCCGGGTCGAGTGATTCGACCGCGCCATCGAGGGAGCCGGCCACGTGGGCGAAGACGGCTTCGTCGAAGTCGATGCCACCCAGCCGCTCGACACCTTCGGGCTTGCCGAGGATCTCGAAACCGTTGGCTGTCTTGCGGAGGACGGCGGCGTCGAAGGTGCCGCCTCCGAGGTCGTAGACGGCCTCGATCTCGCCGGGCTCGTTACGCTCGTTCTCGGCGTACGAGATGGCGGCCGCCTCCTGCTCGGTGAGCACGGTCGACCGCTCGACGTCAGCCAACCGCAGCGCCTGCGCCAGCAGCTCCTGCTTGTACGGGCCCCAGTTGGCGGGATAGGTCACCGCCACCAGTTCGGGCGGTGAGCCTTCCCGTTCGGTGACCTGGTCGATCACCCAGCGAAGGAGCCGGGCCATGAGCGCCTCGGCGGAGTACGGCGTTCCGGCCACGAGGACGGGTGTGGGGTCTCCCAGGCGCCGCTTGAACTCGCGGACGACGCGGCTCGGATCGGAGAGTCGGCGGCGGGTGGCACTGTCGCCGACGAGCACCCGGCCGTCCTCGGCCATGAACAGCGCCGACGGTACGGCGGCCGCCCGGTCGCCGAGGGAAGCGATCTCGACCCGATCCGCCCGGGCGACTGCGGCGGCCGTGTAGGTCGTTCCCAGGTCGACACCGAGCTGGTAGGCCATGCCCCGCCCTCCTCCGTGCACCCGGTCAAGGCGGCCGTCCCGACGGCTGGTCGTCCCGATTGTGCGACGTGGCGGGGGCCCAGTGGAAAAGCTTCAGCCTTGGCTCAGGGACGAAACGGTCCGAACGGGGGTAGATCTACTGGGAGACCCGCCCACGGGGCCGGCCGCGGTCCGCCGGGGCCGCCTGCACGCGGATCTGCCGGCCCCGGACCCGTCGCCAGCGCGGGTCCGAGACCGGCAGAACTGGGGGGCTTCACCTGCCTCCCCGGAGCGACACCGGTCGGCGGTGGGCCTACTTCTCGCCCTCGTCGCCCTTGTCGCCGCCCCGACGGTGGCCGCCGAACCCGCCGCGCCGGTCGCGCCCGTCCTTCTTGTTGTCGTCCTTCTTGTTGTCCTTGGCGTCGGCCTCCCGGGTGCGGAAGCGGCCCCGGGTGACCTCGACGGGAGCGCCGCCGCCGCTGCAGGCGGCCAGCGTGCCCTTGTCGCCGATGGTCGGCTGGGAGAAGTGCTGCGGCTTGCCGGGGACGTCGATGGTGAAGGCGAAGTCCTTGCCGGCCAGCTCGCCGCCGCCCTTGCCGTGGTCGTGCTTCTTGTTGGGGTCCTTGTCCTGACCGGGGGGCGTCGGCATGGTCGGGGCCGACGGGGCACCGGGCAGAGCCGGAGGCGCAGGGTTGTCGGCGGCCAGCTCGGAGTCGTCGGCGGCCAGCAGGGCGGTCTCGTCGGCGGTGAGCGGAGCGAGTTCGTCGAGCAGAGCGGTGCCGTCGTCGTCGCTCATGGCCGTCGTCGCGGTGCCCGGTGCCTTCTTCTCGCCCTTGTTGGCCCGGGTGCCGCTGCGCTTGATGGTGCCGGTCACCGAGACGATGCCGGCCGAGTCCTTGGAGAGGCAGGTGATCTCGCCGACGAGGCCCTCGGACTGCGTGTCGCCCCGGTGGGCGAAGCGGATCATGCCGGAGGCCGCGGTCGGCTTGTCGCCGCTCCGGCCCCGGATCTCCATCCCGTAGGCGCTCTTCTCGGCCTTGCTCATGGCCCGACCGGCGACCGCCAGCTTCGAGTTCGAATCGCCGTGTCGCTGTCCTCCGCCGTGACGACCGCCGAAGTCGGGACTGGCGTTGTCGGCCAGTGCCAGACCCGGCAACACGGCGGTGGTGGCGGCGATGGCACCCCAGATGACGAGCTGTCGTTTGAACTGCCCCATGCACCCTCCTTCGATTCGCGCGGCCCGTGGTGCGTGCGCAGTGGGACTTCCGGTTTGCCCCGGAATGTCCGAAAGACCGTCACGAGGGGCTTTCTATTCGCGCCCGGCGCCGCCCCGGCTGAGGGACGCCTGAGAAACCTTTGGGTGAACGCGGACAGGGGGCCCCCGGAGAGGGCCCCCTGTCGGGCGCGAAACAGGCCGGGCGAACTCAGGCCTGGCGGAACCGGCTGCTGCCGGACCGACGGCGGCCGCCGGTACGGGCGGGCCGGCCGTCGGGCTTGCGGCGGGGAGTGGGCACCCCGGCGCCTGCCGTCCAGTCCGCTTTGGCCCGTTCGGGCTTGGCGCGCTCGGGCCGCGCCCGCTCGGCGGTGGCCGGCCCGGGCTGGGGACGGCTGGTGGCCGGGCGGAAGGGGACAGCGGCGGCGGCGAGCGACCCCACGTTGGGCTCGCTGAAGCGGGTGGGGAAGCCCAGGCGACGCTGGATGTCGCGCACGGCGGCGCCGTTGTCCTCGCACACGAGCGACAGGACCGTGCCGCCGGCCCCGGCCCGGCCCGTCCGGCCCGAGCGGTGGACGTAGGTCTTCTCGTCCTCCGGCGGGTCGAAGTGCAGGACGCAGGCGATGGCGTCGACGTGGATCCCGCGGGCGGCGACGTCGGTGGCGATCAGGGCCTGGACCCGTCCGCCGGAGAAGGCGGCCAGGGCCTTCTCCCGCTGGCCCTGGCTGCGGTCGCCGTGGATGGCGGCCACGGTCAGGCCGGACTGGCTGAGCTGGCGGGCGAGGCGGTCGGCGCCCCGCTTCGTCCGGCAGAACACCACCGTGGAGCCCCGCCGGGCGATGATCTGGCTCGTGACGTCGACCCGGCGGGCCCGGTCGGTCTTCCAGAACAGGTGCTCGCGGAGATCCGCTTCACCTTCCGGGCTGGCCACCTCGTGGCGCAGCGGCTTCCGCTGGTAGTGCTTGATGAGGACGTCGACCTCGCCGTCGAGGGTGGCCGAGAAGAGGAACGTCTGACGGTCGGGGCGGACCCGGTCGAGGAGGCGGCGGACTTCGGGCAGGAAGCCCATGTCGGCCAT
>JAUZEX010000176.1 GCA_030838815.1 Actinomycetota bacterium | reverse complement strand
TTCCTGTCCGGCCTCTGGGTGGTGATCCGGGACGGCTGGCTGCGCATCGCGGACACGGTTGCCGGGTGATCAACTTCCGCTTCCACCTGGTGTCGCTGGTGGCGGTCTTTCTGGCTCTGGCGCTCGGTGTGGTGATGGGCTCGACGGTCATCGACCGGGCCATCGTCGACCGGCTCAGCTCCCAGATCGACTCGGTGAAGAAGCGGGCCGACGAGCAGCGGGCCGAGAACCGGACGCTGCGGGACCAGATGAAAGGGCTCGAGACCTTCATCGCCCAGTCCCAGCCCCAGGTCACCGCCCGCCGCCTCAACCAGGTGCCGGTGACGATCGTGGCCGTGCGGGGCGTTCCGGCCGAGGACGTCAAGGGCGCCTACGACATCCTGCGGTCGGCCGGGGCGCTCGTGTCCGGCGTGCTCTGGGTCGAGGACGGGTTCAGCGCCTCCGATCCGGCGGCGCGGACCAAGCTGGTCCAGGCGATGGGTGACTCCGGCCTGGCCACCGACGATCTCCGGCAGGTCGCGCTGGAGTCCCTCGGCCACCGGCTGGCGGCCGGGCCCCGGGTCACCACGGTGTCGAGCACCAGCGATTCGGGCCTCGACACGCTGGTGGCGCTCGCCGACGCCGGGCTGGTCTCGTTCGACACGATGGGCGGTGGGGCCGTGGACCTCGAGTCGTGGCCGTCGACCGGGTCGCGCACGCTGGTGATCGACGGCACCCAGGCCCACCCGCTGCCGGGGACGATGACGATCCCCATCCTCCGGGCGGCAGCGGCCGCCGGCGGCCGGCTGGCCCTGGCCGAGGTGTTCCGGCCGACCGCCACCATCAAGGCGCGGGGGGCCGTGGTGCGGGGGGTGCGAGACGACGCCGCCCTCTCCCGGGTGGTGTCCACCGTCGACGACCTCGACGACACCCGGGGTCAGGTGGCGTTGACGCTGGCCGTCCAGGAGCTCGGGACGGACCGGGCCGGCCATTACGGGGAGGGCCCCGGGGCCAGCAGCCAGCTGCCGACGCCGGAAGCGGCGCCGCCGGAGGGCGTCCCGGCCGCGGCGGGCAAGTGAGCGTCGTCGCCCATACCGAGGCTGCGGGTCCGCCGACCGCCGTGGGGCGGGCGGCCAGGGTCATGGGGGCGGCGACCGCCGTCTCCCGGATCCTGGGCTTCGGGCGGGTGCTGGTCATCGCCGCCGTCCTGGGGACGACCGACCTCGGCAACACGTTCTCGGCCTCCAACTCGGTGTCGAACGTGCTGTTCGACCTGCTGGCTGCGGGGGCGCTGTCGGCCGTGCTGGTCCCGGCCTTCGTGGAGCTGCTGGACCGGCCGTCACGGGCGGACGCCGAGGCCGAGCGGCTGGCCGGAGCGCTGCTGGGCTGGTCGCTGGTCGTGCTGGGGCCGATCTGCCTGGCCGGCGTCCTGGCCGCGCCGGCGCTGGCCCGGCTGCTCACGACGGGCACCGCCGACCCGGTGGTGGCCGCCGGGCAGCGGCACCTGGCCACCTTCCTCCTCCGGCTCTTCGTGCCCCAGGTCCTCCTCTACGCCGTCGGGGCCATCACGACGGCGGTCCTCCACGCCCGGCGGCATTTCACGGTGACGGCCGTGGCCCCGATCGGCAACACGGTGATGATGGTGCTGGCCCTGGGGACCTTCCGGGCCCTCCACGGACGGGGGGCGGCCGGCCTCGACCTCAGCCTGGCCGAGCGGCTCTCCCTCGGTGCGGCCGGGACGCTCGGGGTGGCGGCGTTCGTGGCCATCCCGGCCGTGGCGCTGCGCCGGACGGGCTTCCGTCTCCGTCTCCGGGTTCCCCGACGGGGGGCCGTCCCCGGCCTCGGACGGGCCGTGCGGCTGTCGGGCTGGGCCGGCCTCCAGCACGCCGGGACGGCGGTCCTGCTGGCCGCCGCACTGCTGGTGGGCATGGGCGTCTCCGGCGGCGTCGTCGCCTACCAGGTCGCCTTCGCCTGCTTCCTCGTGCCCTACGCCGTACTGGCCCTGCCCCTCATCACCGCCGTCCTGCCGGAACTGGCCGGCGAGGCGGGCCGGGGTGACCTCGGTGCCTTCGGCCGGTCGCTGCGGTGGGCGCTCGACGGGATGGTCGGCTTCGTCGTGCCGGTGGGCGTGGCGGGGGTGGTCTTCGCCCCCCGGGTGATGGGGGCGCTGGCCTTCGGCCAGACCAGCGAGGGCGGCGGCCGGCTCATCGGCTTCGGCCTCGCCGCCCTGGCCGCCGGGCTGCTGCCCTACGGGGCGTTCCTCCTCTTCGTACGGGCCCACTACGCCCTCGGGGAGGGCCGGGCGCCGGCGGCGGCGGCCCTGGGTTCGGCCGGGCTGGGCGCCGCGCTCATGGCGGCCGGCGGGGCACTGGCCCACGGTGATGCCAAGCTGGCGGTGATGGGCGCGGCCCACAGCGTCGCCTACCTCGTCGGGGCCGTCGTCCTCGGCGTGGGCCTCGCCCGCCGGACGGGCCAACCCCTCGCCCCCGCCCGCCTGCCCCGGGCCCTGGCGCTGTCGATCGCCCTCGGCGCCGCCTGCGCCGCCGTCCTCGATTGGGTCGACCCCGCCGGCCGGACGGCCACTCTCGGGCTGGTCCTCGTGCTGGCGGCGGTGTCGGCCGCGATCTACCTCGGCGCACTCGGGCCGACGGGGGCACCGGCCACGTCGGCGGTCCGGGCCTACCGACCGCGGTGACCGCGGTCGTCCTGGGCGTCGTCTGCGGGTTTCTGGCCGCCCAGCTCATCTGGCGCATGTCGGCCGGGCTGTTCAAGTCGGTGGTGCTCCAGCGACCGAACTACCGCAGCCACTTCCTGCCCACGGGGGCGGGCATCGTCCTCGCCCTGGCTGTCGCCACCGTCGAAGGCGGACGGGCGCTGCTGGCCGCGGCCGGCGTCGGCGACGTGCCGGGCCCCGGCGTGGCCCGGACCGTGATCGTGGCCGGGTTGTTCGGGTTCGGGGCCCTCGGGTTCCTCGACGACGTCCTCGGCGGCGACGCCGAGCGGGGCTGGACGGCCCATCTCCGGGCCCTGGCCGCCGGGCGCCTGTCGGCCGGCGGCGTGAAGCTGTTCGGCGGTGGAGTGCTGGGCCTGATGCTGGCGTCGTCGGCGGGATCGACCGCCTCGGGCGGCGGCGGCGTGCTGCGGCTGGCGGCCGACGGCGCCCTCGTGGCCCTCGCCGCCAACCTCGGCAACGCCTTCGACCGGGCGCCGGGCCGCACGATCAAGGTCTCGCTGGTGGCCTGGTTGCCGCTGGCCGTGGCCGCCCGGGGCGATGCGGCCGGCGTGGCGCTGGGGCCGGTGATGGGAGCGGCCCTCGGTCTGCTGCCCGACGACCTGGCCGAGCGGCTCATGCTCGGTGACGCCGGCGCCAACGCCCTCGGTGCCGCCCTCGGCCTGGGGGCCCTCCTCACGCTCGGCCCGGGCGCCCGTCTCGTCCTGACGGCCGTGCTCGCCGCCCTCAACCTGGCCGCCGACCTGACCTCGTTCAGCCGGCTGATCAAGAAGACGCCCGTCCTCGACCGCCTCGACCGCCTCGGCGGCCTGCGCTCCTAGGGGGTCCAGTCGGCGGTCGACAACCGGACCAGCGTCACCTCGGCCAGGAACAGCCCTTTGGTCACCGGAGTCGTGAGGCAGTTGCCCTCATTCACGATCTGGAACAGCCCTCGCAGTGTCGGCGTGGTGAACGCCCCGGCGCCGGCCAGGAGAAAGGCGTGCGGCTCTTTGACGTGGACATCCTGTTCGTCGGTGGGGATCCAGTAGTCCACCGTCCCGGTCCCGAGCTCCCGGAGGCAGCCTCCGTCCCCCGACGGGACCACGGTGTAGGAGCCGGAACCGGCGAAGGACCCTTGCCGCACCATCAGCTCCCGGGTGTTGAACTGGCCCCGGCACTGGATTACGCCGGGCGAGATCTGCCAGGCGCCGTTGTCGGGAGTGGCGGGCGAGTGTCTGAACGTGATGGTGCCGCTGATCGTGCAGACACCGATCCCGAGTGCGTTCGCGGGCGGGGTGGACCCGAGGAACGTCGCCAGCGTCAGCCCGATGAGCATCGCAATGGAACGCTTCACACGGGCTCTCCCGGTTCGAAT
Organism: Actinomycetota bacterium; assembly: GCA_030838815.1. Taxonomy (GTDB): domain Bacteria; phylum Actinomycetota; class Acidimicrobiia; order IMCC26256; family BP-133; genus BP-133. The sequence continues at coordinate 2,287 of JAUZEX010000176.1, read as the reverse complement.
GACGCTTCCACCCGGCATTCTGCCCCAACACCCCGTCAGACGACACATTTCGATCGCTGCCAGAGGACCTTGGGGCCGCCGTAGCGGGGACCGGCGGCGTAGCCCGCCTGTCGCAGGAGATCGGGGAGTGGCCCGAGTCCGGCGAAGCGGTGGGACCAGACGAGCACGGCGCAGACGTGGTGGTCGGCCGCCGCCCGGGCCAGGGAGGCGGCGGTCAGCCGGCCCGACTCGATGCGCAGGATGGACGTGTCGACCAGGTCGGGCGGTGTGCGCCGGCCGGCCCGCCACACGACCCCCGGGTCGTCGCTGATGACCTGCGCCCCGGCCGGGAGGGCCCGGAGATCAGCCCGGGCGGCGGCCAGCGCCGGCCCGGGCGGCGCCGGCCAGAGGACCTCGGAGAGGTGCACACCGTGGTACGGGAGGAGCGCCGCGCCGGCCAGGACCGCCAGCGCGATCACGGCCGCCGGCCGGGCGCCGGCGGGGCGGGGTAAGCGGTCGAGGCCGGCGGCGATCAGGAGCGCGGCAGGTGGGACGAGGTGGGCGACGTGGTTTCGCCAGAGGGGGTGCTCGACGGCCAGGACGAGCACCGTCGTGACCAACCACGCGGCGACCAGCAGGAGCCCGAGCGGAAAACCCACAGAAGGTGTGGGTAATCCGCTCGAGCTCCGCTCCGGAGCGGGTTCGGTCCCGTCCGAACTTGGACGGGTCCGGCGATGAGCCGAGGCGAGGGCGGCGGTCGAGGCCAGGGCGGCGAGAACCAGGGGGAGGTCGCGGTCCCCGAGGGTCGAGATCACCTTGCGGAGGTTGCGGAGCGGCGTCCGGGGCCCGGCCGCTTCGAGGTGGTAGCGGAAGGCCTGGTCCCACACGTTGCCCAGGCCCCAGGGGAGGGCGACGACGACGCTGACGGCGCCGGCGGCACCGATCGCCGCGCCGAGGTGCCGCCGGTTGGGCCACAGGGCCCCGCCGACCGGGACCACCGCGCCGAGCAGGAGGCTTTTCACGGACAGGGCGGCGCCGAGGAGGGCGCCGGCCGTGAGGGCCAGTCGCAGCGAGGGCGCCCGGCGGTACCAGAGGGCGGCGGTCACCGCCCAGGCGGCGAGGGCGAGGCCGGGTCCGTCCGAGGTGAGGGGTCCGGTGACCCACAGCATGCTGCCGCTGGTGGCCACGAGCACGGCGGCGACCGCGGCGGCCCCCGTTGACAGGCGCAGCGCCCGGGCCGCCGACCATATCGCCAGCACCCCGGCCAGGCCGGAGGCGAGGGCCAGGAGACGGGGTGCGTCCAGGGTCCGCAGGCCGAACAGGTCAGAGAGCCAGACCAGGGGCAGGAACAGCGGGCCCTGGCTCGAGAACACCTCCCGGAAGGGGAGCGCCCCCGTCCGCAGAGCCACGGCCGAGGCGCCGTAGACGCCGTCGTCGAAGCTCACGGCCCGCATGGCCAGGAAGGCGGGGATCCGCAGTGCCACCGCCCCGGCGGCGATGGCAGCGGGCGCGGCCCGGCCGGGCCATCGGGGGCCCGGTGCGACAGGGCCTTCCGGTGGGGCCGGGAGACGTCGGGAAGAGGCCGGGCGGGCGGTTCGCATGGCTCCGCCGGCAACGGTAGCCATTAGCCTGCGCGATCGTGACGACCCCCAAGTCCTTCCCGCAGATGGTGGCCGAGGCGCTCCAGCACATCCCGGAAGTGGCGCCGGCCGCCCTCAAGACCCGCCTCGACGGTGGGGAGCAGATCGTCGTCATCGACGTCCGGGAGCCGGACGAGTTCGCCAAGGGCAAGATCCCCGGCGCCTACACGATCCCCCGGGGCGTGCTCGAGATGCAGGTCGACGGGCGCCTCCCCCGGGAGAGCACGGTCGTGCTCTACTGCGGCGCCGGCGCCCGGTCCGCCCTGGCCTGCAAAAGCCTGGCCGAGATGGGCTTCGACAAGGTGGAGAACCTCGCCGGCGGGTGGCACGGCTGGGTGGAAGCCCGGCTGCCGGTCGAGCAGCCCTGACCGCATCCGCCGACGCTGTCGGAGGGGCATGGTAGGTTCGTCTGTGTCACTCGTGTGCGCCCGGAGTTGGGGATGAGGGCCGCGCCGGCACCAGGGCAATGGGCGGAACCCAGGTGAAAGGTGGAAGGTCTTGGCCAAGCACATTTTCGTAACGGGCGGTGTCGCGTCCAGCCTCGGGAAGGGCCTCACGGCCTCGTCCCTGGGCCGGCTGCTCAAGTGCCGGGGCCTGCGGGTCACGATGCAGAAGCTCGACCCGTACATCAACTTCGACCCCGGCACGATGAACCCGTTCCAGCACGG
>JAUZEX010000154.1 GCA_030838815.1 Actinomycetota bacterium | reverse complement strand
CTCGGCCCGGACCGGGCCGGTCCGCCCGGTAACCTCATGAGGTATGGCTGAACGGGATGCGGCGGCAGCGAGATCCGACGTCAAACAGTCGATCCGCATGACCGCCGACCGGCTGCTGGTCCATCCGACGAAGGAGGCCGGCGAGCGGAAGTCCCGCAGCGGGATCCTGATCCCGGCCACGGCCAACGTCGACCGCCGCCTGGTGTGGGGTGATGTCGTGGCCCTGGGGCCGACGGTCCGCAATGTCGAGCCCAACGACCGGGTGCTGTTCTCCCCGGAAAGCGGCTATGAGGTCGAGATCCGGGGCGACGAGTACCTGATCCTGCGCGAGCGCGACATCCACGCCGTGGCCTCCGAGCGCAGTGAAGGAGCCACCGGGCTGTACCTGTAGCCTCGACAGGGTGAAGATCGGCATCCTGGGAGGAACCGGGCCGGCCGGGAGCGGCCTGGCGGCCCGCTTGGCCGCCCGGGGGCAGAAGGTCTATGTCGGGTCCCGGGACCCGGCCAAGGCGGAGGCCACCGTCCGGGAGCTGGCCCAGCGGTGGGGGCCGAGGATGGCCCACATCGAGGCGGGGTCGAACGCCGAGGTCGCCGCCGCGGCGGAGATCGTCGTCCTCGGCACGACCGCCCGGGCCACCGCGCCCACCGCCGCCGAGCACGCCTCCCGGCTGGCCGGGAAGCCGTTGGTGTCGATGGCCAACGCCATGCGCCGGGTGGGGTCGAGCTTCGTGCCCGTCCCCATCGAGGAGGGTTCGATCGCCCAGGCCGTCCAGAAGGCCGCCCCCCAGGCGCTGGTGGCGGCCGCCCTCCACCACATCCCGGCCGCCGCCCTGATGGACCTCGACAAGCCGACCCTCGTGGGCGACGTGGTCGTGGTGGCCGACGATCTCGAAGCGATGCGGGCCACCCAGGCGATGGTCTCGGTCATGCCCGAGCTGCGGGCCCTCGACGGCGGGCCGCTGGAGAACGCCATCGGCCTGGAGGCCTTCTGCGCCGTCCTGCTCACCGTGAACGTGCGCTACGGAGGCAAGGCCACCCTCCGTCTGATGCCTGCTGGGTAGCCTCCGAAGCGTGCCGATCCGCCTCTACGACACCGCCCGGCAGGAGATCGTCCCGTTCGAGCCGCCCCGGCTCGTGCGGATGTACGTCTGCGGCATCACGCCCTACGACTCCACCCATCTGGGCCATGCCGCCACCTACCTGGCCTACGACGTCCTCATCCGCCGGCTGGAGGAGCTCGGCCACGAGGTGTCGCTGGTCCGCAACGTGACCGACGTCGACGACTCGATCCTGCCCAAGGCCCGCCAGCTCGGCGTCAACTACCTGGAGCTGGCCGACGCCGAGATGGCCCGCTTCCGCTCCGACATGGAGGCGCTGGGGATGCGGCCGCCGGTGGCCGAGCCCCGGGCCACCGAGGCGGTCCCTCAGATCATCGACCTGGTGGAGAAACTGCTGGCGGCCGGCCACGCCTACCGGGCTGACGGGAGCGTCTACTTCGACGTCTCCACCTTCCCCGCCTACGGCGCCCTCTCCCGCCTCAGCCGGGAGGAGATGGTCCGCATCGCCGCCGAGCGGGGCGGCCGCCCCGACGACCCGGCCAAGCGGCACCCGCTCGACTTCACGCTGTGGCAGCGGTCGGCCCCCGACGAGCCGGCGTGGGACGCCCCCTTCGGCCCCGGCCGGCCCGGCTGGCACATCGAGTGCTCGGCCATGGTGCTGGCCGCCCACGGCCCGACCCTCGACCTCCACGGCGGCGGCACTGATCTCATCTTCCCGCATCATGAGAGCGAGATCGCCCAGAGCACCTCGATCACCGGGCAGCCCCTGGCCCGGCACTGGATGCACTCGGCCATGGTCGCCTACGAGGGCGAGAAGATGAGCAAGTCGCTCGGCAACCTGGTCTTCGTGAGTGATCTGCTCAAGGTGGCCGACCCCCGGGCCATCCGCCTGGCGCTGCTCCGCCACCACTACCGGGCCGGCTTCGAATGGTTCGACACCGACCTCGACGAGGGCCGCGCTCTCCTGCGCCGCCTGATGGCCGCGGCGGCCCGGGGGACGGGGGGTGTCTCCGCGATAGGGGCGGGAGCCGCCAAAGGCTGCGCTTCCGACCCCGCCTTCGGGGGCGGCGCCGACCCCCGGCCGTTCGCCGAGCGGGTGCGGGAGGCCCTCGACGACGACCTCGACGTCCCCCGGGCCCTCGACGCCCTCGACGACCTGGCCAGCGCCATCCTCTCCGGCGGCGACCACCGTGACGCCCCGGCGGAGCTGATCGACCTTGCCCGCCTGGTCGGCGTGGACCTCACGGTGGCGGCCCGGACGGAGTGAGCCCCAACTGGCGTTCATCTGCCGAGATAGGGCGGAAAAGGAACGCCGGAATCGAGCGGCGCCCGAGCCGGCCGCAACCGGCGTTCGGTCACCGGGATAGTGCGGAAAAGGAACGCCGGTTGGCGGGGACCGCGCCGTCCGGCGCTCCTCGATCCGGCATGGCGCGACGCAGGGGCGCCGGTTCAGCGGCGGGGCTCGGGCGGGTCGGACTGGCGTTGGCGGTGGCGCTGACCTCCGGGGCGGCGGTTCGCCCCGCCGGGGCGCAGACCGCCACGACGACGGTGACCCGGGAACAGGCCGTCCGCCACGTGCTGGCCCAGCGGGACGAGGCGCTCCGGAGCGGGGACCGGGCGGCGTTCCTCGACACGGTCGACCCGTCCGCGACGCCGGAGTTCAAGGCCCGCCAGGGGCGCCTGTTCGACGGGCTGCGCTCCCTCCCGCTGGCCTCCTACGAGCTGCGGTTGCGGACGGACGAGGTCCCCGATCTGGCCGGCGGCGGCCTCGCCGGGCGCTACCCCGGCGCCGACGCCGTATTCCTCCCGCCGGTGGAGGCCCACTACCGTTTCACCGGAATCGACACCATCGACGCCGTCGACGGCTACTACTACACGTTCCTGCTCCGGGGCGGGCGGTGGCGCATCGTCGCCGACGGCGACGTCAACGACGTCGGGCTCCCCTCGGCCCGCAACCTGTGGGACTACGGGCCGGTCAGCCAGGAGCGCACGGCGCACTTCACCGTGCTCCACGACCCCGCCGACGGCAAGCGGGCCACCGTCCTGGCCTCCCTCTGCGAGGAGGCCTACGCCCGGCTGACGGCCACCTTCGGCCGCCCGGCCCCGGCCCAGATCGTGGTCGTCCTGCCCCACAACCTCGACCAGCTGCGGGAGATCCTCCAGGCCACCTTCGACTTGTCGAACTTCGTGGCCTTCGCCAGCGCCTCCGTCGACCGCGACGAGGACTGGCAGTCGACGGCGGCCAGGGTCTACGTCCAGGACGCCAACCTGTCCCGCAGCCGGCGCGACTTCCAGCTCCAGACGTTCCACCACGAGTTCACCCACGTGGCCGCCTTCCCGCTGGCCGGGCCCTTCGTCCCGTCGTGGATCCATGAGGGCCTGGCCGACTGGATGGCCGGCGGCCGCCTGGCCCCCACGGCGGTGGACGGGAGCGACGGCCTCCTGCCCCACGACTGGGAGTTCACCACCGGGGGAGGCGACTCGATCGTGCGGGCCTACGACGAGAGCACGTCGGCCATGGCCTTCCTGGCGGCCAAGAAGGGGAAGGGCGCCCCCCTCGATCTGCTGATCCGGGTGGGCGAGGCCCGGGTGGCGCCGGGCACGAGCGACTACCGCGTCGACCAGGCCCTACGGGCGGTCTACGGCGCCGGGCTGGACCAGTTCCAGAAGGACTGGAAAGGGGGACGGTGAGGGCCCGCCCACGGGCGGACCCTCACGGCACTGTTCCGAGACGGGAGCGCTTACTCGACGCGCCGCACGTTTCCGGCCTGGGGGCCCTTGGGGCCCTGGCTCAACTCGAACTCGACCTTGTCGTTCTCGTTGAGCGAGCGGTACCCCGACTCCTGGATGGCACTGAAGTGCACGAACACATCAGGGCCGGATTCCTGCGAGATGAAACCGAAACCCTTCTCGGCGTTGAACCACTTCACAACTCCAACCGGCACGAACGTCCCTCCTACATGAAACGCCGCCCCGGGCAAGCGACCCACGCCCGAGGGCGGCGGATCGAAAGGGAACTGCTCGAAGCGAGTTGACCTGTTGAACCCTTCTCGGCGCACGGTACCAGGCCAGGTTGGGGCGTCGGCACGCGCCCCTGACGGTTCGCGGAGCCCTCACTGCTAGTCTGGCGGGCCGTTACGCTCACGAGGGAGTTTCGATGGCCCGCAACACCGATCGCAGCCGAGGCTCGAAGCGCGCGCCGGCCGCCGCTTCGCTCCGACCCCGCCGGGGCAAGCCCAAGGTCTGCGTCTTCTGCCGCGATTCGATCCCGTGGGTCGACTACAAGGACGCCAACCTTCTCGGGCGGTTCCTGTCGGAGCGGGCCAAGATCAAGGCCCGGCGCACCACGGGCAACTGCAACCGCCACCAGCGGGAGGTGGCCGTGGCCATCAAGACGGCCCGGGAGCTCGCCCTGCTGCCCTACGCCAAGCGGACGGTGGCCGAGCGTCTCGGCGGGCGCGGTGGGCGTGGTGGAGGCCGGGGCGGGCCCGGCGGCCCCCGCGGCCCCCGCGAGGAGGAGCGGTCGGAAGCTCCGGCCGGTGTCGCAGACGCCACCGCCGACGCTCCCGACGCGGCGGCCGAGGATCTCGACCTGGAGGTCGGCGCCACTGACGCATCGTTCGATGGCACCGGCGGCGACGAGGAATAGGTCTCCGCTCCGTGGCTGACCAGGTCACGGTCAAGCTCCCCGACGGCTCGACGCGCCAGTACCCCGCCGGGGTGACGCCGGCCGAAGTCGCCGCCTCCATCGGGCGGCGCCTGGCCGACGCGGCCGTGGTCGCCTCGGTCGGCGGCGTGACCGTCGACCTCGACCGTCCCATCACGGCCGACGCCGACGTGGCCATCCTGACCGGGGACTCGGCCGAGGGTCTCTACGTGTTGCGGCACTCGACGGCCCACGTGCTGGCCCAGGCCGTCCTCGACCTGTTCCCCGGCGCCCGGTACGCCATCGGGCCGCCGATCGCCGACGGCTTCTACTACGACTTCGAGCTCCCCGCCGGGCCCGATGGCGACCCGGTTCACTTCACCGAGGCCGATCTGGAGCGGATCGACGCCCGCATGCGGGAGATCGTCGGCGAGGCCCAGCCCTTCGTGCGGGAGGAGCTCGACCAGGCGACCGGGCTCGAGCTGTTCGCCGACCAGCCGTTCAAGCGGGAGATCATCGAGGGCGCCGAGAGCACCGAAGGCGCCGGGGCCGGCGTCGTGTCGGTGTACCGCAACCCGCGGCCGTCCCGCGGGGACGGATTCATCGACCTCTGTCGCGGCCCTCACGTCCCGACGACGAAGCGGCTCGGCGCCTTCAAGCTCATGAAGGTGGCCGGCGCCTACTGGCGGGGCGACGAGAAGCGCCCGATGCTGCAGCGGATCTACGGCACCGCCTGGCCCACGAAGAAGGAGCTCGAGGAGCACCTCCACCGCCTGGCCGAGGCCGAGCGACGTGACCACCGCAAGCTCGGGACGGAGCTGGACCTGATCTCCTTCCCCGACGAGCTCGGCGGCGGGTTGGCGGTATGGCACCCCAAGGGAGCCATGGTCCGCAAGCAGATGGAGGACTTCTCCCGGGCCGAGCACGAGGCGGGCGGCTATCAGTTCGTGGTCACGCCCCACCTCACGAAGTCGACCTTGTTCGAGACCAGCGGGCACCTCGACTTCTACGCCGACGGCATGTACCCCCCGATGGAGATGGAGGGGGCGAAGTACTACCCGAAGCCGATGAACTGCCCGATGCACTGCTTGATCTTCAGGACTCGCACCCGGTCCTACCGGGAGCTCCCGCTGCGGCTGTTCGAGTTCGGGACGGTGTACCGCTACGAGCGCTCCGGCGTCCTCCACGGCCTGCTCCGCACCCGGGGCTTCACCCAGGACGACAGCCACATCTACTGCGCGCCGGACCAGCTCGTCCCCGAGCTGACGTCGCTGCTGGCCTTCGTCCTGCGGGTGCTGCGGACGTTCGGCTTCGAAGAGTTCGAGGCGGAGCTGTCGACCCGTCCGGAGGGGAAGTCGGTCGGCTCCGACGAGGATTGGGAGAAGGCCACCGCCGCTCTCCATGAGGCCCTGGGCGCGGCGGGCCTGCCGTACACGGTGGCCGAGGGCGAAGGCGCCTTCTACGGCCCCAAGATCGACGTCCACCTCCTCGACGCCATCGGGCGGCGGTGGCAGCTGTCGACCCTCCAGGTCGACTTCAACCACCCCATCCGCTTCGAGCTGGAGTACATCGGCGCCGACAACGAGCGCCACCGGCCGATCATGATCCACCGGGCCCTGTTCGGTTCGGTGGAACGGTTCTTCGGCATCCTGGTCGAGCACTACGCCGGGGCCTTCCCGACGTGGCTGGCGCCGGTGCAGGTGCAGGTGCTCCCGGTGGCCGACCGCCATGAGGACTATGCCCGCACCGTGACCGAGCGGCTGGCCGGCGCCGGGTTCCGGGCCGAGTTGACCGACGCCACCCACGACACCCTCGGCAACCGGGTGCGCAAGGGGAAGATCGACAAGATCCCCTACCTGCTCGTGGTCGGGGACTCCGACGTCGAAGCGGGCACGGTCGGCGTCAACGTCCGGGGCGGCGAGCGGCCCGAGCGCGACGTGGTCCTCGACGACTTCGTCTCCCGGCTGGCCGCCGAGGTGGCGGCCCGCTCTTAGCGCCGCTCGGGATGGTGGCGGATCGGATGGCGATGGATCGTCTCTGGGCCGGGTGGCGGTCGGATTACATCTCGGGCATCGCCCATGGCGAGGACGGGTGCCTGTTCTGCACGCTCCTGTCGGGGGAGGACGAGGAGTCATTGATTCTCGAACGGGGGCCGCTCAGCTTCACGGTCCTGAACGCTTTCCCGTATACGTCCGGCCATCTGATGGTGGCGCCGATCCGCCACGAGTCGGAGTTGGGCGGGCTGTCGGCGGATGAGGGTGCGGCGTTGTTCGCCGGCCTGCAGCGCGCCACGCAGGCGTTGCGCGATGTGAGCCATCCGGACGGATTCAACGTCGGGGCCAACCTCGGCCGCGAGGCCGGCGCCGGCGTCCCCGGCCACCTCCACTTCCATGCCGTCCCCCGCTGGAGCGGCGACACCAACTTCATGACCGCGCTGGCCGAGGTCCGGGTGATCCCCGAAGATCTCCGGACGACGTGGCGCAAGCTGAAGGCGGCCTGGCCCGAATGACCGACGCCTCGATCCCGCCCACCCCTGCCCGGCCGCCGTCCGCCGCCGGGGCGCCCGGCGCGCCCGCCGGTGCGTCCCCGCCCGGCCAGGTGCGGGGCGGCGACGAGCTCCCCGAGG
>JAUZEX010000147.1 GCA_030838815.1 Actinomycetota bacterium | reverse complement strand
CATCGCCTTGGGGTCGGCGGACATCAGGGTCTTGTGACTTCCTTCCTTCTGCAAAACGGACGGCCGGGCTGATCGCCCGGCCGGTGGGTGCGGAACTGGCCCGCCAGGACGCAGGGACCGTTACCGGTACCTACCCACCTCCGTCGTGGCTTCTGTACGGGTCAATGCGTGGCGGCCTTCTCTTACCAGCGGTAGTGGGCGAAAGCCTTGTTGGACTCCGCCATCTTGTGCATGTCGTCCTTTCGCTTCACCGCCGTACCGATGCCGTTGGAGGCGTCGAGCAGTTCGGCGGCCAGGCGCTCGGCCATCGTCTTCTCCCGCCGCTGGCGGGAGTAGCCGATGATCCAGCGGATCGCCAGGGTGGTGGACCGGCGGGGCCGGACCTCCACCGGAACCTGATATGTCGCGCCACCGACCCGGCGGCTCTTCACCTCGAGGGCCGGCTTCACGTTGTCGAGCGCCCGCTTGAGCGTGGCCAGCGGGTCGCTGCCGGTCTTGCGCTCCATCTCGGTCAGGGCGTCGTAGACGATCTTCTCTGCCACCGAGCGCTTCCCGGCGAGGAGGATCTTGTTGACCATCTGGGTGACGAGCACCGACCGGTGGATCGGGTCGGGCATCAGATCGCGCCGCGGGGCGGGGCCTTTGCGGGGCATCAGCTCTCCTTCTTGGCGCCGTAGCGGCTGCGGGCCTGCTTGCGGTTGCGGACGCCGCTGGCGTCGAGAGTGCCCCGGATGACTTTGTAACGGACGCCGGGCAGGTCCTTCACCCGGCCGCCACGGACGAGCACGATGGAGTGCTCCTGCAGGTTGTGCCCGATGCCGGGGATGTAGGCCGTCACCTCCACACCCGAGGTCAGCCGGACCCGGGCCACCTTGCGGAGGGCCGAGTTCGGCTTCTTCGGGGTGGTCGTGTAGACGCGGGTGCAGACGCCCCGACGTTGCGGCGCTCCCTTGAGCGCGGCCGTCTTCGTCTTCTCCGGCTTCGACTCGCGTCCCTTGCGGACGAGTTGCTCGATGGTGGGCACAGTGCTCCTTGCGACGTGCGATGCGCAGCAGAAATCAGTCCGAGCGGGTCGGGGGCGCGCCCAGACAGCCGGGAAGAACGTTAGCGGAGGACGAGGGTAGCCGATCAAACCACCGCCCGTGGCCTCGACCCCCAACGGTAAGCGGAGAGCGACTGATTGTTCATCGCTCGGTGGTCGACCTAGGCTCCCCGGCGTGGGGGCGCCACGAACAGCGCGGCCTTGGCCGCCGGACAACATTATAGAGGAGCACGGCGACGCCCTCTACGACTTCGCCCTGTCCGTCACCGGAGACGCCGAGCGGGCCGTGGCGGCAGTCCGGGAGGCGGTTCCGGCCGCCCTGGCGTCGTACGGCCCGGGGGTGTCCCGACCGCTCCTCTTCGGCTGGGTTTTCGCCACTGCGGTCCGTGATGCCGTGCCGTCGCCGCTGCTCGGGCCCGACGTGATCGAGCCCGGCCCGGCGTCGCCCGACGAACTGCAGCGGCTGGCCCGGGCGGCGACCCTGCTCCTCGACCCCGTCCAGCGGGGCTGCCTGGACCTGGCGCTGCGACACGGCCTGGAGGGCGAGGCCCTGAGCGAGGCGCTCGGGGTCGCGCCCGGCCTGGCCTCGGTCTCCGTCCAGGCGGCGATGGATCAGGCCGAACACGTGATCGGCGGCGTCCTTCTGGCCCGGGTGGGCCGTGAGGACTGCCCCGGCCTGGCCGACGTCACCCTTGATGCGGTGGGAGCGCCGGCCGACAAGCTGGCCGCGGCCGTGGTCGAGCACGGCGAGAGCTGCGCCGCCTGCGGCGACCGCCGCCGGGCGCTCGTCCCGGTGACGACACTCCTGGCCGGCGTCCCGCCCGAAACCGCCCCGGCGGCCCTCAAGACGGTCGAGCTCCGGCGCCGGACCGGGATCGTCCGGGCCCTTCGGCCCGCGCCGCCCGGCGCCGCCCCTGGTCGACGAGCTGGGCCAGCGGCGGCTCGGGCGGGCGGGGAACGGCAGGACCGACGCCGGCACCGCCGCCTCGTGGCCGGCGTCGCCGGCGGGGTCGTCGTGACCGCCCTCGTGGCGGTGCTCTGGCCGCGAAGCAGCGGCGAGATCGCCCGCACCGCCGCCCCGGGCGGCCGCCTCACGGTCGATGTCACCCCGGTCGACTTCGGTTCTTCCGGGGTGGAGGGCGCGGTACGGGTCACCAATGCCGGACGGGAGCCGCTGGTCTTCGAGACCAGGGCCGCCGTCCCCTGGATCTCCTTCATCGGCGGCGAGGGCACGCTCGACCCCGGGGCCAGCGTCGTCGTGTCGGCCGTCCTCGACCGCTCCCGCGCCCCGGAGGGCGCGCCCGACAGCCAGATCCGGGTCCAGTCCAACGGCGGCTCCGCCGTCGTGCCCGTCCGGGCGGTGGTCGAACGGGCGCCGGAGCTGTCGGGCCTCGAGGTCACGCCCCAGTCCGTGGTGGTACGCCGGTGCCCGGGGTCCACGCCGGCCCAGGTGCGGGCGACGATCGTCGAGGAGTCGGGTCTCGGCCCGGTCGAGCTCCACTGGGTCCGGCCCGGAAAGGGGGAGCAGGTGACCCCCATGAGCGGGGAGGCCCAGGCCTCCTACCTCGGGTCGCTGGGCCCCTTCGACACGCCCGGCGACGTCCAGTGGTGGGTCAGCGCCGTTGACATCCGCAACAACCGGGCGACGTCGCCGCCCCAGGTGCTGCGCGTCGGCGCCTGCTGACGGCCATCGGGATCCAGGAGCACGCCGTCGACATCGGTCAGTTCCAGGAGCTGATGGCCCGGACCTACGGGGTCCGTGACCGTGCCCGGGGCCGGGACGCCACGGTCGCCTGGCTGGCCGAGGAGCTCGGAGAGCTGGCCCGGGCGGCCCGCAAGGGATCACGGGCGGAGCAGCTCCACGAGTTGGGCGACGTGCTGGCGTGGCTGGCGTCGCTGGCCGAGCAGCTCGGCCTCTCGCTCGACGAGGCCGCGGCGCGCTACGCGCAGGGATGCCCCCGCTGTGGGGGCATCCCCTGCACGTGCGACTGACGAGTTATTCCTCGGTGCCGGTCCCGCCGAGACCGGCGACGCCGAACGACTCGCTCGGTTCGATCCGGCTGGTGCCGTCGCCCAGCACCGACGGGGTCTCCCCCAGGGACCGGAGCCACTCGGCCAGGTCCTGGTCGGTATCGCTGGAGTAGAACGGCAGCGGCTGGGCCTCCGGCGCCACCGTCTCGATCGAGCGGTAGCGCAGCATGCCCGTCCCCGCCGGGATGAGCTTCCCGATGATGACGTTCTCCTTGAGGCCGAGCAGCTGGTCCGACCGGCCCTCAATGGCTGCCTCGGTCAGCACGCGGGTGGTCTCCTGGAACGACGCCGCCGACAGCCAGGAATCCGTGGCCAGCGACGCCTTGGTGATCCCCATCAGCTCGGGGCGGCCCTCGGCAGGCTGCTTCCCGGCCTCGACCAGGGAGCGGTTCGTCTCGGCGTAGACCCGGGTATCGACCTTCTCGCCGGGCAGGAACTCGGAGTCGCCCGGCTCGGAGACGGCCACCCGTCGCAGCATCTGGCGGACGATCAGCTCCACGTGCTTGTCGTGGATCGACACGCCCTGCTCCCGGTACACCCGCTGCACCTCGTCGACGAGGTACACCTGGGTCTCCCGGATGCCCTTGATGTCGAGCAGCTCCTTGGGGTCGACCGGCGTCTTGGCGTCACCGATGAGGCGCTGGCCGGCGGTGACCTCGTCGCCGTCGCGCACGGCCAGGAGCACCCGACGGGAGACCGTCGGGTAGGCGTCCTCCGTGCCGTCGTCGCCGACGACCGTGATCGTCCGCTCCCCGCGGTCACTCTCGCCGACCCGGACGACGCCCGAGGTACGGGAGAGAGTGGCCTTCCCCTTGGGGCTGCGGGCCTCGAACAGCTCCACGACCCGGGGGAGGCCGTGGGTGATGTCCTCCCCGGCCACACCGCCGGTGTGGAACGTCCGCATGGTCAGCTGCGTGCCGGGCTCACCGATGGACTGGGCGGCGATGATGCCCACGGCCTCGCCGAGATCGACCATCGTGCCGGTGGCCATCATCCGGCCGTAGCACTTGGCGCAGATCCCTACGGCGGCGTCGCAGGTCAGCACCGACCGCACCCGCATCCGGGTCACCGAGTCGTCGCCCGCGATCTGCTGCATCTCCAGCTCGCCGATCTCCCGTTCGTGGCGGGGGATGACGGTGCCGTCGGCCAGCGTGACGTCCTCCGCCGGGACCCGGCCCAGGATCTTCGTCTCCAGGATCCGCTCGTCGGCGGTGGTGTCGACGGTGATGCCCCGGGTGCTGCCGCAGTCGTCCTCCCGCACGATGAGCTCCTGGGCCACGTCGACGAGGCGACGGGTCAGGTAGCCGGAGTCGGCCGTCCGCAGGGCGGTGTCGGCCAGACCCTTCCGGGCGCCGTGCGTCGAGATGAAGTACTCGAGCACGGAGAGGCCCTCACGGAAGTTGGACTTGATGGGCCGGGGGATGATCTCGCCCCGGGGGTTGGCCACCAGACCCCGCATACCGGCGATCTGGCGGACCTGCATGATGTTCCCTCGGGCACCGGAGCCGACCATCATGTCGATGGGGTTGAACTTCTCCGCCGCCATCGACCGCTGCATGGCCTCCCGGACCTTGTCGGTGGCCTCCGTCCAGATCTCGATCTCCTTCTGGCGCCGCTCGTCGTCGGTGATGACGCCCTTGCGGAACTGCTGCTCGACCTTCTCGGCCTCCTTCTCGAAGCCGTCGAGGATCTGCGCCTTGTCGGGCGGGGTCCGGACGTCGTCAATGGAGATCGTGAGGCCCGAGCGGGTCGAGAAGTGGAAGCCGAGGTCCTTCAGGTTGTCGAGGCTCTGGGCCACGATCGCCTTGGGGTAGAACCGGACGAGGTCGTCGACGATCGTCGTCATGTCCCGCTTCTTGACCACGGTGTCCTGGAAGGGGAAGTCGGCCGGGAAGGACTGGTTGAGGAGCATCCGCCCGAGCGTGGTCTCGACGACCACGTGGGGTGCGTCGCCGTTGTGGGGCTCGGACCGCTTCACCACGATGGAGAGCGGCGCGGTGTCGGAACGCTCCGGGAACTGGTCCTCCGGGAACTTCGAGGCCGGCATCCGGACCCGGATGTTGGCGTGGATCGACAGCGGCGCCGCCTCGGGGTCGTAGGAGGCCCGGTCGAAGGCCATCTCGGCCTCGGCCAGGGATCCGAAGTACCGCCCCTCGCCCGGCGCACCGTCGACCTGCTCGGTCAGGTAGTAGGCCCCGATGACCATGTCCTGCGTGGGGATGGCGATCGGGCGGCCGTGGGCCGGGGACAAGATGTTGTTGGCCGACAGCATGAGGATCCGGGCCTCGGCCTGGGCCTCGGCCGACAGCGGCAGGTGCACCGCCATCTGGTCGCCGTCGAAGTCGGCGTTGAAGGCGGCGCACACCAGCGGGTGGATCTGGATGGCCTTGCCCTCGACCAGCACCGGCTCGAAGGCCTGGATGCCGAGGCGGTGGAGCGTCGGGGCCCGGTTGAGCAGCACCGGGTGCTCCTTGATGACCTCTTCCAGAACGTCCCACACCTGGGG
Organism: Actinomycetota bacterium; assembly: GCA_030838815.1. GTDB lineage: Bacteria > Actinomycetota > Acidimicrobiia > IMCC26256 > BP-133 > BP-133. The sequence continues at coordinate 1,161 of JAUZEX010000147.1, read as the reverse complement.
GCGCGACCGTTCCACCATCCGCTTGGCCGACTTGATGTTCTGGGCGAACTCCAGGTCGACGAGCCGCTTCATGACGAACGGCTTGAACAGCTCCAGCGCCATGGCCTTGGGCAGGCCGCACTGGTGCAGGCGGAGCTGGGGGCCGACGACGATGACGGACCGGCCGGAGTAGTCGACCCGCTTGCCGAGCAGGTTCTGGCGGAACCGGCCCTGCTTGCCCTTCAGCATGTCGGACAGGCTCTTGAGGGGCCGGTTGCCGGGACCGGTCACGGGGCGGCCGCGGCGGCCGTTGTCGAACAGGGCGTCGACGGCCTCCTGGAGCATCCGCTTCTCGTTGTTGACGATGATCTCGGGGGCGCCGAGGTCGAGCAGACGCTTCAGCCGGTTGTTCCGGTTGATGACCCGGCGGTAGAGGTCGTTCAGGTCGGAGGTGGCGAACCGGCCACCGTCGAGCTGGACCATGGGCCGCAGGTCGGGCGGGATGACCGGGACGGCGCGCAGCACCATGCCGGTCGGCGAGTTCACCAGCCGGTCCTCGTCGTTGCGGCGGTTGAAGGCCGACACGACCTTGAGCCGCTTGATGGCCTTGGCCTTCTTCTGGCCCTTGCCGGTAGCGATCGTTTCCCGGAGGAAGGTCTCCTCGGCGGAGAGGTCGAGGCGGGAGATGAGCTCCTCCACGGCCTGGGCGCCCATGCCGCCGGCGAAGAACTCGGAGTAGCGGTCCTGCAGGTCGCGCCACACCCGCTCGTCGTCGATGAGCTGCTTCGGGGACAGCGAGGTGAACGTGTCGAACACCGTCTTCAGGTGCTCGATCTCGTTGTTACGCCGGTCCCGGTAGTCGGCGATCTCCTTCTCGGCCGCCTTGCGGAGCTTGTTCAGCTCGGAGTCCTTGGCGCCGCTGCCCTCGAGCTCCTCGAGGTCGCGCTCGAGCTCCTTGAAGCGGTTGTCGATCCACAGGTCGCGGTCGCGCTCGATCTGCTCGATCTCGGCCCGGTGCTCGGCCTCCTTCGAGCTCAGCTGCTGGTGGCGCTTCTCCTCGTCGACCCAGGTGATGAGGTGGGCGGCGAAGTAGATGATCTTCTCGAGGTTCTTCGGGGCCAGGTCGAGCAGGTAGCCCAGCCGCGACGGGACGCCCTTGAAGTACCAGATGTGGGTGACCGG
>JAUZEX010000110.1 GCA_030838815.1 Actinomycetota bacterium | reverse complement strand
GGGCCAGCAGCGCTTTGGATTCCGCCTCGGACAGCGTGGGCATGCCGCATGATACGGGCGCCCCTGGAGGCTCCCTCCTATCGCAACCGCCCGACGAACCGCGGGTCTGGCTCAGGTGCTCCACTCGACGTGGGCCTGGATCGACGTGCCCGCCTCGTCCAGCCAGCCTTTGGACTCGGCGTACTTCAACATTCCGGCGAACTCGTCGTCCCAGCCTTCGCCGACCCGGCCGCCGGCCAGCTGCCGGACGGCCGACGTCGCGATGACGGCCTCGCCGGACGGGAGCAGCCGGCCGGCGCCCGCCGCCTCCAGGGCCGCCGCCAGCGACGGGGCGTCCCCACCGTGCGCTGCGACATGGAACCGTTTGCAGTCCTCCGGCTCCACGAGCGATACCGCAGCCGATGCACCTGTGAGGTCGACGTCGATGATCACGGTCGCGAATCTACCGAGGGGGCAATGGGGTCCCCTGATCGGCGGGCTTCGGCAGGAGGCGGTGGCGCAGCCGGAGGCCGCCCCGGCGGCGGACGGCCAGCGCCGCTCCGGCCACCGCGGCCAGGGCCACCAGGTCGATCAGGACGGCGGCCTGGACCAGCGGGGCGCCCACCGGCGGGCGGGGGCCGACCAGGGCCGGAAGCCGGCCGTCGGGGGCCGAGGCGCCGTCAGGGATGGAGGCAGCGTCGGAGGCCAGTTGAGCGGCGGCGGATCCGGCCTTGCCTTTGCCCGCCGAGGCGGTGATCCACGGCGACGGTGCGCTCCCGCCGGGCAGGCCCAGGGCCTGCTCGTGGAGCCCGAGGACGACGCCGGCCAGGGGGTCGACCGGCGGCACCGACACGGCGATGCTCGGCACCACCACAAGGGCGCTGGCCACCGGCCGTTCCACGTGGCCGAGGAGCGTGTCGCCCTTCTCCACCGAGTGGCGGATCAGCGTCTTGCCCCCGTTGCGGACCTGCACGTCGCTCACCTTGTTGACGACGGTGCCGGCGTGCACGAACGTCGTCGACCCGCCGCCGTCGAGATTCATGGCCTCCGTCGCCCCGAGGCCGATCAGGAAGTCGGCGGCCTCGAACAGCGACATCCCGACCGAAACGGCGGGTTGGCGCCCGTCCACCGTGACCAGGAGCACGTCTCCGGCCGGCGTCCAGCCGACGACCGTGCGGGGATGGCGGCCGTCGGTGAAGTTGTCGCCGGGGTCGGTGAACCACCGCTTCCCGTCCTTGATCAGGATCGGGCTGCCGCCGACGCTCTCCATGACCGGCGCATCGGAGTTGAAGCCGAGCAGCGCCCGGGACGTGGCCGCGCCGTTCGAGACCCGGGCCCAGAGGGAGCGCAGGGCGTCGGCGCCGGCTCCTTCACCGGCCAGCACCGCGCCCCCGGGGGGGATCGCCCCGTCGGTCGCGCCGTCGGCCAGCGACACCAAATCCACCGACGCCGTCTGGCCGAGCCGGAACTCCCCGGCCGGCTTCACGACCCGAAGGGTCAGCTCGACGCCGGGCGTGTCGGTCTTGGTCGTCGGCCCGAAGGCCGGGGTATAGAGCACGGTCTTCCCCGCCGGTCGGGCGACGTTGACGCCGTCGACGGTGACCGGCTGCAGGTCGGTGGGGACCAGCTTGCCGGTCCAGGCGAAGGTCTGATCGGTGAGCCGGCCGTCGGCGGTGAGCGACAGCTGATGGTGCGTGCTGCTCGGGGTGCGGAGGAGAGCGCCGTCGGTGACGAAGGCACCGAGCGGCTCGTCGTCGCCGACCCCGGCGAAGTCGGCGTTGACGCCGAGGACGCAGTGCACCCGGGCGCACATGCTGCTGGTGGTCTCGAGCCGGGGTTCGTCGCCGGCCACGGTGTCGTTCGACAGCACCGCCCGCAGCGACACCGGCGCCCCCGCCGCGATCCGGGCCACGTTGACCAGCATCGGCGGGTTCGAGCGGGTGAGCACGAGATGCTCCACACCGTCGGCCGGCGTGTCCCGGCCGGTCACCGTGTAGCCGGCCGGGATCGCCACGTCGGAGGCCGAGGCCGACCCCGGGACGGCGAGCGTCAGGACGACGGCGCCCAGCGCCGCTCCGATGGTCCTGCGCCAGGGGTGTGGGCGGCGTGGGGGTTGCATCACTCCGAAGATTCGGCACGGAGGGGCCCGATCCCCACCCCGGAATTGTCGGACAGGCGGAGGGTTGTGCCGATGAAGCGGTTCGCGGGAACACTGTCACGCACCTGTCACACAGGTTGCCTCCGGGGAGGCAGGTGAAGCCCCCGGGTCATGGCCCGGTGGAATGTCCGGTACCACGCCTCCTGGTACGTGCAGTGGCAGACCCGGCCCGCCTCGTCCTCCCAGCGGTAGACGGCGTCGACGAAGAAGTTGTTGGGCCACGACGGGAGATGGGCCATGGCGACGGCCCGGCCGTGGAACCGCCAGACGGCCCCGGTCTCGTCCTCCGCCTCGATGTCCTGCTCCAGGGCGGCGAACAGGTCGGGATGGTAACGGGCGACGTCGCGCCGCACCCGGGTCAGGTTCCGGGCCTCGCCGTTGGTCCACACCCAGCCGAAGTGGAAGGTGCGGGCATCGTCGGCCACGTCGAAGAGACCCTCCCAGGCCGGACCGGTGTCGGGCGCCTCGAAGCCGACCTGGTTGAACATCAGGTCGTCGCCGAAGCGCATCGGCGACCACGCCACCGGCGGGTGGACGACCTCCCGCTCCGAGCGCACCTGGCGCCAGGAGCGGTCCCGGATCGGGTAGCAATCGACGGCGTGCCGCTCGCCGTTCACCACCAGTTCGCCCACGCAGTGGAGGAACTGCTCGCTGCCGCCGGGCCGCTGGGCTGGATCGGTGTCGCGGTCCTCGCCCGGCATCACGTGGCCCCGCACCAGCAGCGGCGTGACCGCCGTCTGGGTGACGTCGAACGACGTGGCCCCGTCGGCATCGGCGTAGCTGAGGCGCACGACCCGGCCCGGTTCGAGGAACTCGATCCGGAGCCCGTTGACGGTGGTGATACTGGCCGTGGGGACACCCCCGGCCCCGGGTGATTCGACGAGTTCCGGGTACGGCATGGTCACGATCCAGTCGAGGTGCTCGATCCCCAGCGGCAGCAGGTTGTGGACGCCCCGGAAGATGCACACCCCGCCGGTGCAGAGCCCGAACACCGGATGGCTGCGGAGGTAGACGAACACCCCGATCTCCGCCTCGGGGACGCAGAACCCGAAGTAGTGCGTATGGATCGTGTGCGGGTCCCACGTCTCGGTGGCGGACGGGCGGGGCAGCAGCAGATCGGTTTCGGGCGGGTGCGTCAGCAGCGGCATCCCCCGAGGCTAGTGACCGATCGCTCAGTCAGTCCAGGCCCACCAGTCAATCGAGGCCGAGGATCTCCGCCATCCG
>JAUZEX010000104.1 GCA_030838815.1 Actinomycetota bacterium | reverse complement strand
GCCGAGCCGGCCGTGCTCGCCCGGGTGGCGCTCAAGCGGCGGCTGTTCGGCGACCACCCTTATGCCGCCGGCCTGCCCGACCCGGGCGAGGTGGCGGCCGTCACCGCCGCCGACCTGCGCCGCTACTTCAAGTCGCGGGTGACCGCCCGGGGTGGCCTGCTCATCCTGGTGGGCGACCTGCGCCCGGCCAAGGCCCTCGACGCCGCCGAGCAAGCCCTCGGGTCCTGGACCGGGGCCAGGGCCGGTCGGGGTCTGCCGGCCCTGCCGGCCATCGTGCCCGGCCCGATCGTGCTCGTGGACCGGCCCGGCGCCGCCCAGAGCAACGTGCGCATCGGCGGCCCCGCCCTCACCCGCCGCGACGCCGGCCTCCCCGCCCTGCAGATGGCCAACATGGTCTTCGGCGGCTACTTCTCGTCCCGCCTCGTCGAGAACATCCGGGAGCGGAAGGGCTACACGTACAGCCCCCGGTCCGGGATCGACCATCAGCTCCTGGGCTCATCGCTCACCGTCACGGCCGACGTCGGGACCGACGTGACCGCCCCGGCCCTGCTCGAGATCCGCTACGAGATGGGCCGGATGGCGACCCTCCCCGTGACCTTGGACGAGCTCGACTCGGCCCGTCGCTACCTGATCGGCACCACCGCCCTGTCCACCCAGACCCAGTCCGGGTTGGCCGACTATCTCTTCGCCCTGAGCGTGTCCGGGCTCGGCTTCGACTACCTGCGCCAGCTCCCCAAGCGCCTGGAGAAGGTGACGGTCGCCGAGGTCCGGGACGCCGCCGCGCAGTTCCTGGCCCCTGCCCGGCTCCCCACCGTCATCGTCGGCGACGCCAACGCCACCCGGGCGTCCCTCGAGACCCTCGACGGGGTGGAAGACGGCCCCCAACCCTAGGTCTGGAGCGCTCCTGTCCACGGTCGGCGGCATAGGAGACAGAATCATGACGGTGGCGTACGATGACGTCGACTGAATAGGGCGAAAAAGGGGGCGAGGTGGGCGACCGTCCGCGGGAGCCTCACCGGGGGGCGTGTTCAGGCATGCTTCCGGCCGCGCCTGTCAGCCCACAGCACTGCATCTGGTAGTCGGGAGGGACAACCATGCGCAGGACCTCAATCGTCGCCACCGTCGTCGTCTTCACGACCTCTCTGTCCATGGCCGTTGCCTTTGCCACGCCCCCGACCGGGGACGTCTCGTACAAGGACTACGCCCGGGCCCAGACCGTCGAGAACGCCACCGTCCCGATCATGGGCGGCACCACGCTCGTGACGGGCTCGTACTCGGTCGCTCCGGGGGGCGAGACCGGGTGGCGCAGCCTGCCCGGGGCCATGGTCCTCGCCGTCACCAAGGGGAAGCTGATGCTTCATGGCGGTGAAGGGTGCGCGGCCAAGGAGTACGGCACCGACCACGCCGCGGTCGTTCCGGCGGGCACTTACCGGGTGCACAACGGGGGCACCGAGCCGCTCGAGTTCTTCGGGCTCTTCTTCAATCAGCCCACCGGGAGCCCCAAGCCCCTCACCGAGGGCCCGACCGAAACGGCGCCGGCCAACTGCTCGGGCGTCAGCGGGCTCGCCGCCGGGACGTCCCCCTCGGGCGTCTCCCTCACCACCCCGTTGGCAGGGAAGTTCCTCGACTCCGCTTACAGCCACGGCGCCACCCTTGACATCAAGGCCGGCCAGGACCTGTTCGCCACCTACTACGACTTCGGGCCGGGGGCGAGCAGCGGGTGGCTCTCGCACCGCCCCGCGGTGAACATCGTGGAGAGCGGTGAGCTGGCCTACTACGAACCTCGGGACGGCAAGTGCGTGAAGACCGAGACGTACTACCCCGGCCAGGCCTTCTACCACCCGGCCCACCGGCACATGGCTGCCGCCGAGGGCAAGGATCACATGAAGCTGACCACGGTCTACTTCGACCTGCCCCACGAAACGCCGCTGCCGGCGATCGGCAACCAGATCACCGCCGTCGACTTCACCCAGGCGCCGCCGGCGGACTGTCCCACCAAGCTGAGGTGATTCCGAGACGAGTCATGGCTGCGTTGTTGCCGGCGGTGGTCGTCGCGAGCTGGCTGGCGCTGACCACCGCCGGGTCGCTGGCGGACTCGCAGCAATCGAAGGCCGGCACCTGCAGCCCGAACGGCACCGCGCTGTCGATCACGGCCTTCGACGGCAAGTTCAACAAGGACTGCCTCGCTGTCCCCGCCAATCAGGCCTTCACGATCGACTTCGACAACCTGGACCGCGGCATTCCCCACAACGTGGCGATCTACCAGGACGAAACCGCCCAGAAGATGTTCTACAAAGGCGACCTCATCGAGGGGCCGAACAAGATCACCTACTCCGTCCAGGCCCTCCCCGCGGGAAGGTTCTTCTTCCGCTGCGACCCGCATCCGGACATGGCCGGGACGTTCATCGTCGGGGACCCGCCGCCGTCGTAGCGAGGCCATCGGTCGAAGCCCGGTCCCTGCTACCGACCGTCTTCGGAGGAGATCTCGTGCAGACGGCCATGATGGCGGAACGCGTCGCGGACGTCCTCGCGGATGACGTTGCCTTCCCACGGTTTCTTGTAGAAGCGATAGACCGCCCCGCGGTTGATCGCGTCCACGATCGATTCGAAGTCGGCGTAACCCGACAGGATGATCCGCAGGGTGTCGGGATGCAGATCCTTCACCCGGTCGAGGAATTCAGAACCGTTCATGGTGGGCATCCGTTGGTCGCAGATCACGACCTGCACCTCGTTGCCGGCGAGCACTTCGAGACCCTCCGCCCCCGACAGCGCCGTCAGGATGTCGTAGCCGTCCTGTTGCAAGACGCCCTGCAGAAGGCCGAGGACTTCGGCGTCGTCGTCGACGAGTAGCAATGTCTTGCGGGGAACACCGTCTGCTCCGGGCGGCGCGGGGAGGCATTTGCCCTCGTCGAGCATCACCTGCAGGTCAGCGAGGGGCAGCGGCCGGCTGAAGTAGTAGCCCTGGATCTGATCGCAGTGGTGCCGCCGGAGGTACGTCAACTGGGCGGCCGTCTCGACACCCTCGGCGATCACCTCGAGCCTCAGGCTGTGGGCCATTCGGATGATGGTCCGGGCAATGACGGCATCGTCGGGGTTTCTCGTGATATCGCGGATGAAGGCGATGTCGATCTTCAACTTGTCGATTGGAAAGCGACGCAGATAGGCCAGGCTCGAATAGCCGGTACCGAAGTCGTCGACGGAGATCTGCACGCCGAACGCCTTCAAGCGCTGCAGGGTGGCGATGGTCCGCTTCGTGTTCGCCATCAGCGAGGTCTCGGTCAACTCGAGCTCGAGGAGCCCGGCTGGAATCCCGTTGGACTCGATCCCGGCGACGACATCGGCGCCGAGATCGCCGTCGACGAGCTGACGGCCCGAGACGTTGACCGACACCTGGAGCGGACCGGTCGGCGACCGCATCCAGCGGCCGATCTGCTCGCAGACAGTGGCGATGACCCAACTCCCTACGGTCACGATCAGGCCCGTCTCCTCCAGCACCGGGATGAAGTCCGCCGGCGAGACGAGACCGTGTCCCGGGCGCTGCCAGCGCAGCAGCGCCTCGAGACCGGCGATGCGGCCGCTGTCGAGGTCAACCTTCGGCTGGTAGTAGAGGACGAATTCGTTCTTGGCGACTGCCCAGCGCAGGGCAGTCTCGAGGTCGAGCCTGGCCAACATCTCGGTGTTCATCTCGGTGGTGAAGAACCGGAACGTGTCGCGCCCCGCCTGCTTGGCGCGATGCATGGCGGTATCGGCGTATTGGATCAGCACGTCGGGGTCGCTCGTATCGGCGGGAGAGAGAGCGATGCCGATACTGGCGGTCACGATGATCTCGTGGCCGTTCACGTCGAACGGCGCCCGGAGGGCATCCCGGATCTTGGCCGCCACGGTGGAGGCGCCCCGCTGGCTCTCCTCCATCATGAGGATCACGGCGAACTCGTCTCCGCCGAGCCGCCCGACGATGTCCCGGATCCGCACACACCCGATGAGACGATTGCCGAACTGGCCGAGCAGTTCGCTGCCCATGGCGCGCCCGAGCGTGTCGTTGACCTTTTTGAAATGGTCCAGGTCGACGAAGAGGACCGCGACGTTCCACCCCTTGTCCGAGGCCACCGCCAGCGCGTTCCTGAGGGTCTCGTAAAAGAGCGTGCGGTTGGGCAGGCCGGTCAGCGCGTCGAAATGGGCGAGGCGGTGCAGCCGCTGCTCCGCCGCCTGGCGAAACCGCAACAGGTTGCGGACCCGCAGCCAGAGCTCGGCCTGGTCGATCGGCTTCGTCAGGAGGTCTTCCGCCCCGGCTTCGAAGCCCGCCAGTCGGGAGCGATGGTCGTCCTGCGCTCTCATGATGATGACGGGTATGCCCGAGGTGGCCTGGCTCTCCTTCAACTGCTTGGCCACCTGGTAGCCGTCCATCCCCGGCATCATGGCGTCGAGCAGGACCAGGTCGGGAGGGTTCCGGGCCACCGCGGCCATCGCCTCCTCGCCATTGTCGACGCTGACCGTGAGATAGCCCTCAGGCCGCAGCAGCGCTTCGAGCAGCTTGCGGTTCTGGGCCTCGTCGTCGACGATCAGGATGGTGGTACTCATGCTCTTGGCCTCGCTGTCATCGGCGTGCCTCAAGCATCGGCGAAGACTCTCTCGATTGTCTCGACGGTTCGACAACGTTCTGACAACGCTGCTTCTACACCGACGTTGTGCAGACGTTGTTCGAGTGAGGTCCGCCGGTAGTGCCCTCTCCGACGGGCGCGGGGCGACAATCGTTCCTGTGATGGAGCCTTCAAAGTCCGATACCGCGGCTGTCGCCGATGGCCGTGCCTGCGTGAGGCTCCACTTCCGGGTTGTGGTGGCGGGGACGATCGTCACCGTCTTCGCCGCCTGGCTCTGGTTCCGTCCCGGCGGAGCACCGGCCGCCGAGGTCGCGTCCGACGTCGGCCTGCTGGCCGCCTCCCTGACCGCCGGGTGGGCCTGTCTGCGGAGGACCCTCACCGGCGGGTCGAGCCGGCGGGGCTGGCGCTTGACCGCCCTCTCCTGCCTCCTGTGGAGCGGGGCCCAGGCGACCTGGACCGTCTCGCAACTCGTCTTCCATCGGGTGTTGCCGTTCCCGTCGCCGGCCGATGTCGCCTATCTCGGTGCCATTGTCGTGGGCATCGCCGCCCTCTTCGCCTTCCCGTCGGCCCCGCAGGCCCTGCCGCACCGGCTCCGCAGCCTCGTCGACGGGCTGATCGTCGGGCTGGCACTGCTCCTCATCGGGTGGGTGACCGTGCTGGCGTCCGTGGTCCACTCGAGCCCCGCCACCGTGCCGTGGCACCGGGCCCTCACACTGGCCTATCCGCTGGGCGACATCGCCCGGATGTCCGTCGCCCTGATGGTCGTCGCCGGGACCCGGCGGAGCACACGGAACCTCAGTCTGCTGGCCACCGGCCTCGGCGTCCTCGCCGTGACCGACTGCGTCTACGCCTACGGCCTCAACGCCAACACCTACCGTACGGGAGATCTCCTCGACGCCGGTTGGATGGTGGCCTTCCTCCTCGTGGCGCTCGCCGCCAGTTCACCGGCGTCCGCCGACGACGATGCCGCCCGCCCCTTCAGGGCGCACATAGTGGGACCGTACCTCCCCGTCGTGGCCGTCGGAGTCGTGCTCGGCACGGGTTGGCTGCATGGATCGCGCCTCAGCGGCTTCGAGATGTGGAACGCCGTCGCCGTGGTGGCGCTGGGGGCGGTGCGACAGGTCCTCACCCACCTCGAGAACCTGACGCTCACCGGTCAGCTCGAAGCCGGTGTGGAGGAGATCCGCCGCCGGGAGGGACAGCTGAACGAAGCGCAGTCGCTTGCTCGCCTGGGCAGTTGGGAGGTCGACCTCGCCTCCGGCGAGGTGACGGCGTCGGAGACCCTCTACCACATCGCCGGTTACGAGTCCGGTGGCATCGAGCCCAACCTGGAGAGCTTCCGTGCCCTCGTCCATCCGGATGACCTCGATGCCTACAAACGGTCGCTCTCCGAGGCATTGGCCTCGGGCCGGGGAGGTTCGCTCGACTACCGCAGCGTCGGCCCCGATGGGCGGGTGACCTGGAAGCAATCACGCTTCGAGGTCATCACCCAGTCCGACGGCCGTCACAGTCACCTGCGGGGCACGTCGCAGGACATTACGGAGCGCAAGCAGGCCGAGCAGGCGCTCCGGCAGAGCGACGAGCGGTTGCGGTGCGTGGTGGAGGCCTCTCCGCTGGCCATCATCGAGTTCGAGCCGGGCGGTGCCGTGCGGTTCTGGAACCCGGCCGCCGAGGCGATGTACGGCTGGGCCGGCACCGAGGTGGAGGGTCAGCCGCCTCCGTTTTCCACTCCGGACGGATCGGGACGGTTCGACGAGCTCTTCCGGCGGGTCCTGGCCGGGGAGCACATCCACAACGTCGAGCTCGTGCGGCGGCGGAAGGACAAAGAGACGCTCCACGTCTCCGTCTCGATGGCGCCGCTGTGGGGGCCCGATGGTGACGTGGTCGGTGTCAGCTCGGCGGGGCTCGATATCACCCGTCAGCGGCAGCTCGAAGACGAGCTGGGCCAAGCGCAGAAGATGGAGGCGGTCGGCCGCCTCGCCGGCGGGATCGCCCACGACTTCAACAACATCCTCACCGTCGTCATCGGCCAGGCCGAGATGCTCCTGGAAGAGATCGATCCCGTCGGTCCCGAGGCGGTGCGGGTCAGCGCCATGCGCCGGGCGGCCCGGCGGGCGGCGGAGCTCACCGACCAGCTCCTGACATTCAGTCGCCGACAGGTGAGAATGGGGGAGCCGGCCGATCTCAACGCTGTCGTTGCCTCGATGGAGCCGATGCTGGGCTCGGTGCTCGGCGAGCACGTCGAGCTGGTCGTGCGGCTGTGCGAGGGCGGCCTGATCGTGCCCGCCGACCGTTCCCAGATCGAGCAGGTCCTGCTGAACCTGGTCGTCAATGCCCGCGACGCCATGCCGGCCGGCGGCCGGCTGACGATCACGACCGCGGCGGCGCCGGCGCCGTCCGGCCCGGCCCAGGCCGTCCTGCGGGTGGCCGACACCGGGACCGGGATGGAGGAGGAGACCCGGGCCCGGGTCTTCGAGCCGTTCTTCACCACCAAGCCGGAAGGCGAAGGCACCGGGCTCGGGCTGTCGACCACGTACGGGATCGCCCGCCAGCACGGTGGAGCGGCCGACGTCTCCAGCGTCCCCGGTGCGGGCAGTGTCTTCACCGTGTCGTTGCCCGTCATCGGTCCGACCTTCCCCCGGTTGGCACAACCGGCGGTCAAGGAGCGGGGAGATGCCAGGGGCACGGTGCTCCTCGTCGAGGACGAGGCAACGGTGCGGGCTCTGGCCTTCGAGATCCTGGTGCTGCACGGCCACCTTGTCCTCCAAGCGGCGGACGGAGCCGAAGCGCTGGCGATGGCTCAGGCCCACCCCGGGACGATCGACGTGCTCCTGACCGACGTGGTCCTTCCCCAGATACCCGGTCCCGAGCTGGCGCGCCAGCTGGTGGCCGCCTGTCCCGGCCTCCAGGTGATCTTCATGTCGGGTTACGCCGAACGTCATCTGGCCGGCGTCGAGCGTCACGACGTCCGGTTCCTGGCCAAGCCCTTCCGGCCGGCGGACCTGGCGACCGGCGTCGCCGAGGCCGTCGTCTCGGCCCGTATGTCCATGGAGCCCACGGCCGCAGCGTGACCCCGTTCGGGGCAGCTCAGGCGGCGGTGGGCCCGGCGGGAAGGGTGAAGGAGAAAATCGAGCCCCGCCCGGGGGCGGGTTCGAACCAGATGCGTCCGCCGTGGTGGGCCACGATCTTGCGGCAGATGGCGAGACCGATGCCGGAGCCCGGGCGGTCCACGCGCCGCTCGCGCTCGAACATGCCGAAGAGGCGCCCGGCGAACTCGGGGCTGACCCCCAGGCCATCGTCCTGCACGGTGAAGCGCCAATCGTCGCAGTCGCGCTCGGCGGCCACCTGAACGACGGGCGCAGTCTCGCCCCGGAACTTGAGGGCGTTGCCGATCAGGTTCTGGAACAGGCGGCCCAGCTGGTCGGGGTCGGCCGGCAGGACGGGGAGACGGCCTCGCACGACGACCTGGCCCCCGTTCATCGATCCCTGCAGCCCTTCGATCGCGTCGGCGACGATCTGGGCGGCATCGACAAGGGCCTCGGGTGGCGCGGCGTCTCCCGCCCGGGCGAACTCGAGCATGCTGTCGACCATGGCCGTCATCGTGTCGACGCCGCGCACGATGGCCCCCAGGTAGCGGTCGGACGGCTCATCGGCGGAGCCACGGTGGCGCTCGGCGAGGAGTTCGGCGAAACCACCCACGACCTGGAGCGGCTGGCGGAGGTCGTGGGCGACCAAGGCGGCGAAACTCTCCAACTCGCCATTGCGGCGCTCGAGCTCGACCGACGCCCGGTGCAGGGTTTCCTCGGCGAGCTTCCGGTCGCTGATGTCGCGCAGGGTGCTGTAGAAGCCGCAGGCCGCACCCTCGCCGTCCTTGGCCACGACGACCACGAGCTGGGCGTGGAACCGGGTTCCGTCGGGGCGGACGGTGTGGACTTCGGTCTCGATCCGGCCGCCTTCGGCAACGGCTCTGCGGGCCGCCGTCATCGGGTCGAAATCCTCGGCATGGGCGAGGATCGTCCACGGCAGCCCGATCATCTCTGTCGGGGCGTACCCGCAGAGCCTGGCAAAGGCATCGTTGACCCAGAGGAAGCGGCCTTCGAGGTCAACGTGGGAGACGCCTTCGACGGTGAGCTCCAGGGTCTCCTGGAAACGGCGCCGTTCGTCGTCCGCTCTTCGCCGCTCGGTGATGTCCCGGCTGATACCGAAGACGCCGGCCGGTCGGCCGTCGTCGTCGAGGTAGACACCCTTGGTGGACTGAAAGATGGAGGTGCCTCCGGCGGTCGCCAAGGTTTCCTCGCAGGTGGTTGTCTCGCCCGAAGCGAGGACGCTCCGATCCATCGCCATGAGGGCACCCGCCTGTTGGGGCGGGAAGAACTCGGCGTCGACGCGGCCGATGACGTCTTCGGCGGGGCGCCCGAAGCAGGCGGCGGCCGCCCGATTGAGCATGAGGTAGCGGCCGCCGGTGTCCTTCATGTACACGGCGTCGGTGGTGGCCTCCAGTGCGGTCTCGAGGAGGCGATCGGCTCGGCGGAGGCCCCGCTCGACCCGCCGCTGCTCGTCGACGTCGTACACCTGGCAGAGGAGGAATCCCACCTCCTCTCCGACGACCGGCGTGGGCGCGACCGTGAGGGTGGCGTGGAAGGCCGACCCGTCGCGTCGGAGGAACCGGGCCTCCATTGGAGAGCGGGGCGGCTCGCGGCCGCCGAGGCGGTCGAGGAGCATCGCCACATCGTCGCGGTCGTCCGGATGGGCAAGGACGACGAACGGGTACCCCAGCAGTACGTCTGCGTCCTGGTCCAGCATGGTCTGCAGCGCCGGGTTCAGGCGGTGCACAAGGTGGGTCAAGTGCGTCACCAGGGCCATGCCGACGACGGCGAGATCGAAGGCGCCGACGAACAGTTCCGACGAGTCCCGCGGGTCACCGTGGCGCAGGGGGGTGGAGGTCTGGTGACCGGTCACCATGTGTTCTCCTGGCCGTGAGCTTTCCCCAGGGTGAGAAACTGCGCCGGTGAGGGTGTCACGACCGGGCCCAGCCTTCCACGGGTGAGGCGGTTGCGCAATGCCGGACCGCCGGTGGAGGCGTTGTCTGCGGTTTCTCCGCAATGTGCTTTTTGGCGAGAAAGCAGTCCTCCAAGCGTTGTGCGTTCATGGCTCGCCTGGGGCTACAGGTCATAGGGTGCGGTGTCGAAGGACGAGTTATCAGCGCCGAACTGCGGTGCCCAATGCACGGAGTCGCATGCGAGAGGTAACGCAATGAGAACACGCCACCTGCTCTTCGCGGCCGCCACCGGAATGATCGCCCTCGGCAACGCTCTTCCCGCCTCGGCGTTGCCCGGAGACACCGCCACCTCGATCTCCGTCACCAGTGGATTCCTGTCGATCACCGTGCCGGTCAACGCCGGCAGTCTCGGCACCCGGGCCAACACCGTGCTCGGCGGGGTCATCAGTGGCCCGCTGGGTCAGGTGGTGGTGAACGATGCTCGCAGCGCCGCAGCCGGTTCGGGCTGGGTGGCGAGCGCCATTTCCACCGCCTTCACGCCTCCGTCAGGCCCCGCGATCCCTGCCAGCGCAGTGGGTTACACTGCCGGGGCGATCACAAAGGTCGGCACCGCGACCTACACGGCGAATGATCCGGTCAACCTCACCGGCGTCGCACCGGCGGTCACCGCGACGGGCATCACCGGGGACAACTCCGCCACCTGGAACCCGACGATCAACGTGGCCGTACCAGGAGGCATCGCCGCCAATGTCTACACAGCGACGATCACCCACTCGGTGGTCTAGGCCCGAGCGCGCTGTTCGGCGCCGGCGACGTTCGCAGTCCGGCCTCACCCGGCTCGGGGGCGGCCTGCTGGCCGCCCTGGCCATTGCCGTGGCGATGGCGGCGCCCGCCGGCGCGTCCATCCCGACGCCCGGCCGTGTTCTGCACGGTGCGGCCTCGGGCAGCATCGGGATCCGATTGGTCGACGCCCCGGTCAGCGCCGGCGCCGATCCCCGGGCCCGGGTCTACATCGTGGACCACCTCAAGCCGGGCAGGGTCATCAGCCGTCGGATCGAGGTTTCCAACACCACCGCCGCCACGGCCCACCTCCTGCTCTACGCGGCCTCGGCCAGCATCGTGGACGGCTCCTTCCTCGGCGCCGCCGGGCACACGCCCAACGACCTGTCCACGTGGACAGCGGTGACACCGGGCGAGCCCGACGTGCCCGCCGGCGGGAACCTGACCGCCACCGTCACAATTGCGGTACCGGCTGATGCGCCGCCGGGGGAGCAGTACGGCGTGGTGTGGGCGGAGGCCCGCGCCGCACCCGACGCTGGCGGCGGCGTCACCCAGGTCAGCCGCGTCGGGATCCGCCTCTACGTCTCCGTCGGGCCCGGCGGGGCGCCGGCAGCCGGGTTCACCATCGACCCGCCGACCGCCGGCCGCTCCGCCGCCGGCGACCCCACCGTCGTCGCCTCCGTGCACAACACCGGCGGCCGGGCCCTCGACATGAACGGCAGCATGGAACTCCGCGGTGGCCCCGGCGGGCTCAACGCCGGCCCGTTCCCGGCCACCCTCGGCACCACCCTGGCCATCGGCGCCACCGAGCCCGTCACCATCGCCCTCGACAAGGCGCTCCCCGCCGGCCCCTGGGACGCTCGCATTACCCTCCGCAGCGGGCTGCTCGAGGAGAGCGCCAGCGCCAAGCTCACCTTCCCGGCCGCCGGCTCGTCGCTGCCGGTGAAGACCAGGTCGAGCCGATCGCCGTGGCCGAAGACCGTCGTGGCGCTGCTGGCGGGCGGCGTCGCTGCCGCCCTGGCCCTCGTCGTGTCCCACTGGCGCCGTGCCGCCGTCGTGACCTCGAGACCGGGCCCAGGAGTAGGGCCGGGCGCAGCTCGGGCTCAGGGCTCCGGATCGAAGCGGTAGCCGACGCTGCGGATGGTCTTGATCCAGCGGGGGTTCTCCGCGTCCGGCTCGATCTTCCGGCGGATCCGGCGCACGATCTCGGTCACCGTGGTGGACTGTTGCCACTCGGGAGAGGAGGCCCACACGTCTCGCAGGAGTTGTGCCCGTGAGAAGGCCCGGCGCGGTGAGGCGGCCAGGTGGGCGAGGACGTCGAACTCCTTGCTGGTCATTTCCACCGCTTCGCCGTCCACCAGCACTTCGCGGATCATGGTGTCCACCACCAGGCCCGGGAACTCGAGCCGCTGGCCGGCGGATGCCGGTCGGGTGCGGCGCAGGACGCTCTCCACCCGGGCCACCAGCTCGCGGGGCGAGAACGGCTTGGACAGGTAGTCGTCGGCCCCGAGCTTGAGGCCCAGGATCCGGTCGGACTCATCGCCCCTGCCGCTCAGGATGATCACGGGGACCTCGCTGGTCAGCCTGAGCTCGGACAGCACATCGAGGCCGGCGAGCGAGGGCAGCCCGAGGTCGAGGACGACCAGGTCGACGCCTCCCCGTACGAGCAGTCCCAGGGCCGAGCGGCCTTCGGAGCATTCGACGACGGAGTGACCCTCCCGCACGAGCGCCTCGGAGATGAGCGCCCTCACGTCGCTCTCGTCGTCGACCACGAGGACGCTCGCAGGACGAACGTGATTCCATCCGGGCATGGGTGCTGCTCCTGTTTCCCGGGTCACCGGGGGATCAGACCTTTCGGCGTCTGGTGGCCAGCATCATGAGGCCAATGCCGGTCAGGGCGAGCCCGGCCAGCAGTTCGCCTCGGCTGTGCGCCGCGCCGCCACTGGCCAGCGGCGGCCTGAGGTTCGTGTCGGTCGTGGTCCCGCCACCCGGGCTGGTCGTCGTGGTGGTCCCGGTGGCGGGAATGGTGCTCGCCGTGGTCCGGCGGTCGAGCGTGGTCGTGGTGGTCCCGCCCCCGGGTGTGGTGCCCGTGGTCGTCCCGCCCCCGGGGATGGTGGTCGTGGTCGTCGGCGCCGCCGTGCACAGCGCTCGTGAGATGCGGTTGCTGTCGAGGGTGACGGCGCCGTTGCGGGCCAGTGCGCTGCCGTCCATCTCCGCGTTGGTTGTCAGGGTGATCGACTCGAGGGCGAGGATGTTGCCGGTGAAGGAGGAGCCGGTGCCCATGGTGGCGGAGCTGCCGACCTGCCAGACGACGTTGCAGGCCTGGGCGGCGCCGATCAGCACCACCCGGCTCCCCGAGGCGGTGATGAGGGTTGATGCGGGCGCCCGGAAGATGAAGACGGCGTTCTCGTCGCCCTGGCCGTCCAGGGTGAGGGTCCCCGTCAGGTGCAGGGAAGGAGCACCGGTGTAGATCCCGGGCGACAGGGTCTGGCCGCCCAGGTCGGCCGAGATGGTGGCGCCGCCCGTCCGCCCGGCGGCGTCGTCGTAGGCGGTGGTCAGATCCTTTTGCGCCTGCAGAGCAGCGGCGTCGGTCTGGTGCGTGGCTCCGTTCACCGTTCCCGGCGGAAAGCCGGTGATGGCGGTGCCCGGGCTCAAGCCCAGATCGCCGGTGAGGACGGTCGGGCCGGTGTTGGTCACCGTCGAGGCACCGAGAACGGCGTAGTCGGCGGCCGTCGCGCGGCCGACGGGTGCCGGGCCGGCGGCCACCGCCGGTGTCTCAGCTCCCCGACCGACTATGGCGACGAGCACCGCGATGCCGAGGCAGAGGAGCGACTGCAGGCTCTTCACGATCACCGTCGGCGTGGCGGGCCGGCTCTGGAGCATCGCGTCTTCTCCGGTTCGCTCGGTGCAACGCGTCACCAGGGTCCGGAGCAACGACGAAAGGAATTCACACGGTATGTGCCGGGTGTCGCTCCGAAGGTAGCAGGTGCCGCGGCGAACCAGGGCTGGACCAGCCCGTTTCCCAACGTAAGCGTGAGCTGTTACACCGCATTAGCGGTAAAACCGCACACCGGTGGGGGGTCGGGCCGAAATGACGGTGAGCCGCTGGAGGTCTCTGCAGCGCGCCCTGGTAGGAGTACAGTCGAAATTGGTACGGGAAGGGCGCCCGCCGCTGGGAATCTCCGGTCGAAACGTACGCGGGCAGCAAAGGCGGGTCAGTGGATGATGCCCCGATAGGACCCCCTTCGACGGCCGCCTTCGGCCGTCTGGCGGCGGTGTTCTTCCTCGTTGCCGGTGCCGGTGCCGTGCTCTCTGTCGTACTCCCGTCGGCCGAAAACCGCAGCGCCCTGGCGGTCGTGGGCACGGTGACGACGGTGCTCGGGATCGTCACGTGGATCGTGCCCTGGGGGCGGTGGCCGCCGGCGGTCATGGGTTGGACGGTGGCTCCGGTCGCCTTTCTCCTGATCGCGGCGGCCAGCGCCAGCGGGGCGGTCGACCCGTATTCCTACGGAGTGAGCTTCGCGCTCGTGTTCGTCTGGATCGGGCTCGCCCAAGGTCGGGGAGCGTCGTTGCAAGCGGCGCTGCCGGCCGCCGCTGCCTACGTCGGCGGGCTCGTGATGGGGGGTGAATCGGCCGCGGCCGTGGCCACCATGGCCTTCGTCCTGCCCGTTTGCGTGACCGTCGGCGAGAGTTATGCCTGGTTGGCGCAGCAGCGGAGAGGGGCGGAGGCCGACCTCCAGTCGGCCAACCTCGCAATCGGGCGTCTCCTGGAGGCGTCGGTCAGACTGGCCCGGGTCACCACCGAGGTGGAGGCGGCCAAACTCACGGCAGAGCTGGCCGAGTCGCTCCTGTCCGCCGACATCGCTCTGGTGTGTCTGCGGGAGACACCCGGTTCCGCACGGTTCGTCCTGCTGAGCCAGCGTGACCTGGCGGTCTCCGGAACCGACCTCGTCGTCGACGGTGATTCCGAGCCGTCAGCCGTGGCCTGGGTCGTGGAGGCCGGCACGACCCTGTTCGTGGCCGACTTCGCGACGACCGTGGTGGCATCGGGCCGCCTGGCCCGGTTACTCGGCGCAGCCTCGGGGGTCTTCATCCCGCTTCCCGGCGAATCGGGATACCTGGGGGCGGTCGTTGCCCTGTGGCACGAGCCGCACCCCGGCCTCAATCCCGTCGCACGGCGCGCGGCCGAGGTCCTCTCGGGTGAAGCCGGGCAGGCGCTGGAGCGGACCCGGGCCCTGGCCCGGGTCGAGCGTGAGCTCGAAGAGCTCACCGCGGCCCAGGATGCGCTCCGGGCGAGCGAGGAACGCAACCGCAAGGTCATCGACACAGCCGGGGAGCCGTTCATCAGCATGGACGAACAGGGCCGGGTGACCGAATGGAACCGGCAGGCGGAGGCGAGATTCGGCTGGACAAGAGCCGAGGCTGTGGGATGCGCCATCGCGGAACTCGTCATCCCGGCGAGCTCCCGGACGGCGCACTCGGAGGGCCTGCGCCGCTTCCTCGAGACGGGCGAGGGAGGGATCCTCGGACGGCCGGTGCGGCTGGAGGCGATGACGCGGGACGGACGGGAGATCCCGGTCGAGCTGACCGTGTGGGCCACCCGCCTCGAGGCCAGCTGGTCGTTCAGCGCCTTCGTGCGGGACGTGTCCGAGCAGACACGCTTCGAGGCGGAGCTCACCCGCCAGGCGCTCCACGACGCGCTCACCGGGCTACCCAACCGGACGCTGCTCCTCGACCGCCTCACCCACGCTCTGGCCCAGCGCCGCCGGGCCGACCCGGTCTCGGTGCTGTTCCTGGACCTCGACGAGTTCAAAACCGTCAACGACAGCCTCGGGCACGACGTGGGCGACCGGCTCCTGGTCGCCGTCTCTGCCCGGTTGGTCGGCCTGCTGCGCCCCTCGGACACGGTCGCCCGCCTGGGCGGCGATGAATTCGCCGTCGTGCTGGAGGACACGCCCACCCGAGGTGCCATCCAGGTCGCCGAGCGGGTCCGCGAGCTGTTGGTGGCTCCCTGCAACGTCGACGGCCGCCCGATCTTCATCCGGGCGAGCATCGGAATCGCCACCTCCGGGCCGGGGGAGCGGCATGCCCAGGAACTGTTACGGAACGCCGATCTCGCCATGTACGTCGCCAAGCGGCGCGGGGGCGGCGGCCAGGCGGTCTTCGAGCCCGGGATGCACCGCGACGCCGTGGAACGCCTGGAGCTCGAAGCCGACCTCCGGCGGGCTCTGGAGCGTGGCGACCTCTTCCTCGAGTACCAGCCCATCGTACGGCTCTCCAACGCCAGTGTCGTCGGTATGGAAGCTCTTCTCCGTTGGCGCCGTAACGGGGAGCTGGTTCCGCCAACGGTGTTCATCCCGGTGGCCGAGGAAAGCGGGCTCATCATCGAGCTCGGCCGCTTCGTGCTTCACGAAGCCTGCCGGCAGGTCCAGGAGTGGCGCGGGACGTGGGCGGGCCAACGCCTCCACCTCAGCGTCAACGTGTCCGGTCGCCAGATCCAGACGCCGGGGTTCGTGGACGTCGTGGCAACCGTGTTGTCGCTGACCGGTCTCGACCCGAGTTCTCTCGTGCTCGAGCTGACCGAGAGCGTGCTCATGGAGGATCCGCAGGGGGCGGCGGGCACCCTCAAAGACATCAAGCGGCTCGGCGTGGCCCTCGCCGTGGACGACTTCGGGACCGGGTATTCCTCGCTTTCCCGGCTGCGGGGGTTCCCGATCGACGTGCTCAAGGTCGACCGGACATTCGTGGCCGGCCTCCTCGGCGGTCCCGAGGAGGCGGCGTTGGCCCATGCCATCGTGAAGCTCGGCCATACACTCGGTCTCCGCACGGTGGCCGAGGGCATCGAGGAGCGGGAGCAGTGGGAGGCGCTGTGTTCGCTGGGCTGCGAGTACGGCCAGGGGTTTTTCTTCGCCCGTCCGCTCACGGCGGAGGCCATGGGAGAACTGCTCCTTCACCGCCGCCCGCTCCCGTAGCCTTCGGGCTGTTCGTGCGAACGAAGGAGGCACCATGAAGATCGGGACCCTGCTCTCAGGCGTACGACCTGCAACTGGCGTCCAACGGCCGCTTCGCCCTCGGGCTGGGAAGCCAGGTCAAGCCCGTCATCGAGCGGTGCTTCAGCGCAACCTGGTCCCGCCCCGTCGATCGCCTCCGGGAGGTCGTGCTCGCGGTCAAGGCCATCTTCACCGCCTGGCAGGAGGGCTCTCCCCTTGACTTCCGGGGCGAGTTCTTCACCCACACCTTCATGAACCCGGGCTTCAACCCCGGGCCGAACCCCTACGGTCCTCCGCCCGTGCTCCTGGCCGCGCTCGGGCCCCGGATGACGAGAATGACGGCCGAGGTGGCCGATGGCATCCTCGTCCATCCCTTCTCCAGCGAACGCTTCGTCAGGGAGCGGATGCTCCCGGCGATTGAGGGGGGCCTGGCCGCGGCCGGCCGGGACCCGGACGAGTTCACGCTGGTGAGCAACGTCATCGTGGCCACCGGACGCGACGAGGCCGAGATGGCCACCGCGGAGGCGGGGGTACGGGCTTTGCTCGCCTTCTACGCCTCCACCCCCACCTACCGGCCGTTGCTCGAGTTGGAGGGCTACGACGAGCTCCATGTCGAGCTTCACCGGCTATCGCGGGAGGGCCGCTTCGCCGACATGGCCGCCCTCATCGACGATGAGATCCTTGAGCGCTTCGCCACCGACCTCTTGGCCGGTGTACCCGCCGGCTTTGGCGTCGTGAGCTAACCGAGAGTCTGCCCGACCCAACCGAACGCCCAGATCGGTGTCGAGGTCCGGTACCAGGGCGCCCTCGAACGGCGGGTGCCACGACACCGGCGATCATCCAGCGCAAGGACCCGGCCCATCGACCGGGGGGGACTGGCCCTTCGCCCCTATTTCTTGAGGACTCCGCCGTGCGATCTTCAGCCGGGGGAAGAGCCCCGTTCCCCCTTCTTTCCACCTTGGAGGAACCATGAAGTCCTCGTTGAAGAGTGCGGTGCTGCTGTCGGCTGCCGCTGTGATGGCCGTTGGCCTAGCTGGCTGTGGCGGCAACTCGAAGAAGACCACCTCCGGCGTCGTCACCACCACCGCGACCGGCTCCCCGGCGACGCCGTCCATCTCCGCATCCTCCTTCACCGCCGACTTCTTTGCCATGACCGGGCTCCAGGATCTCGCCGCCAAGGGCACGGGCATGATCGGCGTGCTCCTGCCCGACACCACCACCTCGGCCCGTTACGTGTCGTTCGACGCTCCCTACCTCACGCAGGCGTTCGAGGCCGCCGGGCTCAGCCCGAGCCAGTACAGGATCGACAACGCCCAGGGCAGCGCGAGCACCATGCAGACGCAGGCGGAGGCCTTGATCACGGCCGGCGCCACCGTGCTCCTGGTCGACGCCCTCGACTCCGGCAGCGGCGCCGCCATCGAGGCCAACGCCGTCTCCAAGGGCGTGAAGGTCATCGACTACGACCGGCTCGTCAAGGGCGGCGCCGCCGACCGGCTCTACGTCAGCTTCGACAACGTGAGCGTCGGCAAGCTGATCGGTCAGGGCGAGGTTGACTGCATCTCCGGGTGGAACGTCGCCAAGGCCAACATTCTGGTGACCGACGGCGACGCGGCCGACAACAACGCCACCCTCTTCGCCCAAGGCTACAACGGCGTGCTCAAGCCGTACTTCGACAACGGCACCTACGTGAAGGTCGGCGAGCCGGCGGGGACGTGGACGCCGTCGGTGGCGGCCACCACGTTCGAGCAGCAGTACACCGCCCACCCGAACATCAACGCCGTGGTGACTCCGAACGACGACAACGCCAACGCCGTCATCGCCCAGCTGCAAAAGCTGAACATCAAGCCGAAGACGTTCCCGACCACCGGTCAGGACGCCTCGCTGTCCGGCCTGCAGAACATCCTCAAGGGCTTCCAGTGCGGCACCGTCTACAAGCCCGTCTACCTCGAGGCGCAGGCGGCGGCCGCCGCCGCGCTGTTTCTCCGGGCGGGCCAGGCGATCCCGGCGGCGCTGGCCAACGGCACGACCAGGGATTCGACGGCCAACACGGACGTCAAGTCGGCGCTGCTGACGCCGGTGTGGGTGACGGCCGACAACATGGCGGCCACGGTGGTCAAGGATAAGGCCGTGAAAGTGTCCGACCTCTGCGTCTCCGCCGTGGCGGCCGCCTGCACCGCCGCCGGTATCCAGTAACGGCTCATGGCTCCCGGCGGTGC
>JAUZEX010000102.1 GCA_030838815.1 Actinomycetota bacterium | reverse complement strand
GGGAAGAACCCGGCCGCCTCCATCATCGACTCCCGCACCAGCACCGGCGGCACGACGGGCGTGAACCCCTCGTCGACCAGCTTGCCCATGACCCACCGCACGAGCGCCATCTCCAGCAGCACGGCCTCGCCCATGAGATAGGCGAAGCGGCTGCCGCTGATGCGGGCGGCCCGCTCGGTGTCGACGAACCCGAGCCGCTCGCCGAACTCGGCGTGGTCGAGCCCGGCGGCCGGCGCCGGCCGCTGGTCGCCGACGACGCGCACCACCTCGTAGTCGTCCTCCCCCCCGTCGGGCACCGAACGATGGGCCGGGTTGGGCACCCGGATCACCAGCTCGTTGAACCGCGCCTCGGCCTCGGTCAGCAGCGGCTCCCGCTCCGCCAGCTCGTCCTTCAGGGCGGCGGCGGCGGCGATCTTGGCCGGCCGCTCCTCGGGCGCCGCCCGGCCGATCTCCTTGGAGGCGGCGTTCTGGCGGGCCCGCAGCTCTTCGACCTCACCGAGGGCCGCCCGGCGGGCCTCGTCGGCGGCCAGCACCTCGTCGATCAGCCCCGGCGCGACCCGCTTGCGCTCGATGCCGGCCCGGTACTCCGGCTCCGACCGCAACCTCCGGACGTCGATCATCGGCCCATCCTCGTGTCGGCTCCCCGCTCCACTAGTCGGGTCGGACCTTGCTCCGGAGGTCGTCGACCCAGTTCGTCGCCGCCCGCCATGCTTTCCCGGCGGCGCGTCGCCGGCCGGCGGCCTCGCTTCCCGCCGCCGGGTAGGAGCCGAGGAACCGCACGTCGTGCTTGGCGGCCAGGTTGCGGAGGACGTCGTACACCAGCTCGTCGGAGATGTGCCCCTCGCAGTCGATGAAGAAGCAGTAGTTGCCCAGCCCCCGCTTCGTCGGGCGGGACTCCAGCTTCGTCAGGTTGACGGCCCGGGCGGCGAACTCCTGGAGGATCCCGAGCAGCGACCCCGGCCGGTCCTGGTTCTGGAACACGACGATGGTCGTCTTGTCATGGCCGGTGCGGGCCGGGATGCCGTACCCGATGAGGACGAACCGGGTCTCGTTGTCGGGATGGTCCTCGATGTCGGCGGCGAGGACGTCGAGGCCGTAGAGCTTGGCCGCCAGCGAGGTGGAGATGGCGGCCCGGGCCCCGCCGCCGGGCTGGGCCTTCCCCTTGCCCTTGGCCGGCCGGTCCTCGGCCACGTCCCGGGCGGCCTCGGCGGTGGAGTTGGCGGCCTGGATCTCGACGCCGGGCAGCTTGCGGGCCAGCCACTCCCGGCACTGGGCGGTGGCGTGGGGGATCGACACGACCGCCGTCACGTCCGACAGCTCCGTCCCCGGACGGGCGCAGAGGTGCATGTCGATGGGCAGCACGACCTCGCGCTGGATCACGAGCTCGAGCGAGGAATCGAAGGCCAGGCTGTCGAGGGTGGCGGTGACCGAGCCCTCGATGGCATTCTCGATGGGCACCACGGCCATGTCGGCCCGACCCTGGTCGACCTCGGCGATCACCTCGGGGATCGACCGGATCGGCACGAGCTCCCCCGCCGCCAGGTCGGGCTGGGAGAGGAGCGCCTCTTCGGAGAACGTCCCCGGCGGGCCGAGGAATGCGATTCGGGATCTGGGTGGCGGATGGGCGGGGGCCGACATCGCAGGCCATCCTATGTGACACATGATCGATCCCAGCCTGAGGGCACTGCTGGAGGACGTCGCCGGAGGGGGGACCTCGCCGGCGGCCGCCCTCGAACGCCTCCGCACCCTCCCCTTCGCCGACCTCGGCTTCGCCCGGGTCGACCACCACCGGCCCCTGCGCCAGGGTTTCCCCGAGGCCGTCTACGCCCCGGGAAAGACGCCGGCCCAGTGCGCCGCCATCGTGGCCGAGCTCGTCGGCGGGCCGATGGCCGGGCCCGTCCTCCTGACCCGGGTCGACGAGGCCACCGTCACCACGGTCCTGACCGTCGTCCCCGGCGGGCACTACGACCCGGTGGCCTGCCTCGGCGTCTGGAACCCGCTCCCCCGGCGGACGGGCTCCGCCGTGGTGGCCTGCGCCGGCACCGCCGACCTCCCCGTCGCCGAGGAGGCGTCCGCCACGCTGACCGCCCTCGGGTGGCCGCCCGTCCGACTCACCGACGTCGGCGTGGCCGGCATCCACCGGCTGCTGGCCGAGGAATCCGTCCTCGAGGCCGCCGACGTGATCCTCGTGGTGGCGGGCATGGAGGGCGCGCTGGCATCGGCCGTCGGAGGCCTGGCCGCGGCGCCGATCGTCGCTGTCCCGACCAGCACCGGCTACGGCTCCTCGCTGGAGGGCGTCACCGCCCTCCTGGCCATGCTGGCCAGCTGCGCCCCCGGCGTGGCCGTCATGGGCATCGACAACGGCTACGGCGCCGCCTGCGCCGCGGCCCGCATCCTCGGCGCCCTGGAACGGGCCCGCCAGTGACGACGGTGGCCTGGTTCCACTGCTTCGCCGGGATCGCCGGGGACATGGCGCTCGGCGCCTGCCTCGACGCCGGCGCCCCCCTCGACGAGGTCGTCGCCATCCTGGAGCGTTTGCCGGTCAGCGGCTGGGGCCTGGAGGCGGAGGTCGTCATGCGGGGCGGGCTGGCCGGCACCAAGGCCCACGTGACGGCCAAGCCCGACGGGGTCACCCGCACCTACGGCCACATCGCCGCGCTCCTGGAGGAGGCCCGCCTTCCCGACCGGGTGCGGGAGCGGGCTCAGCGGGCGTTCCTGCTCCTGGCCGAGACCGAGGGCCGGCTCCACCGCCGGCCGACGGCGCAGGTCCACTTCCACGAGGTCGGCGGGATCGACGCCATCGTCGACATCGTCGGCACCTGCGCCGCCCTCGAGACGCTCGGCGTCGACGAAGTGACGGCATCGACGGTGCGGGTGGGGACGGGCATGGTCCGTACCAGCCACGGAATGCTCCCCAACCCGTCACCGGCGGCGGTCGACCTGCTCAAGGACGCGCCGGTGGTCGGCCTGGACATCAACGTCGAGTTGACCACCCCGACCGGCGCCGCCCTCCTGGCCGGGCTGTGCTCGAGCTACGGCCCGCTGCCCCCGATGCGGCTGCTGGCCAGCGGCTTCGGAGCCGGCACCCGGGAACTCGACTCGCTCCCGAACCTGGTCCAGGTGGCCGTGGGTGAGGCGACGTCCGGCGCGCCCGGCCTCTCCGGCGGAGCGACCGGGGAGACGGCCGGCGTCGCCGCCGGCGGCTGGAGCGGGATCGGTGCCGGCGCGGCCGCCGCCCAACCCCTCGCCCTGCTGGAGGCCAACCTGGACGACATCAGCGGCGAGGTGGTGGCCCACGCCGTCGACGCCCTCCTCGCCGCCGGCGCCCTCGACGCCTGGACGGCCCACGTCACCATGAAGAAGGGCCGGCCGGGCGTCGACCTCTCCGCCCTCGCCCACCTGCCCGAAGTCCCCCGCCTCCGCGACCTCATCGGCCACGAGACCGGCACCCTCGGCGTGCGGGTGACCGTCGTCGACCGCTGGCCCTTCGCCCGCCAGCCAGACGAAGTGGAGGTGGAGGGGCTGCCCGTCCGCATCAAGCGCACGGCGCTCCGGGTGAAGGTGGAGTACGAGGACGCCGCCCGCGTCGCCCGCCACACCGGCCTGCCGCTGCGGGAGGTCGTCTCCCGGGCCGAGGCCGAAGCCCGCCGAACCGCCCCC
>JAUZEX010000081.1 GCA_030838815.1 Actinomycetota bacterium | reverse complement strand
GCCTGGAAGCGGCGGTGCCCGCCGAGGGTGCGGACGGCGGAGATCTTGCCGGCGCGGGCCCAGCGGGTGACGGTCTTGGCGTTGACCCGGAACATCGTGGCCACTTCGCCGGGGGTGAGCAGTTCGTTGTCAGCCATCAGGCCTCTCTCTTTCGCATTGTCCGGGTCGGTCCTCGCTTCGCTGCGGCGTGAGGCCCGTGAGGCTCCTTGTCGTGGCCTGAAAGGTCAGCCGCTCGGGAAGAGTTCGTGATCCTCGCTGGCCGGTCACCGCGTGCAGTCCGGGGCGGCCGCTGGCCGGAGACGACGACGCGTCGTTCCTCGAACCGACTCGGAAGGTCACGCGGAATCGAAGGCGGGCGGTCGCGAAGCCCATCGAATCATGATGCTCCGGCTGGCTTCCCCGGGGCGGTGACTCACCGGGGCAGGAGCGTCCGCTCGGCGATGCTGTCGGCGACGCAGGCCAGGGCGTCGTGTAGCGCCTCGATGCGCTGTTCGAGATCAAGGACACCGGCAAAGAGCAGGTGCATCTCCGCCTGCTCGACCCGCGCGACGGTCGCCACCAGGGAGACCTCGAGGTCGGTCATGAGGTCCTGCAGTTCGTTTGGCATGCAGGCGATGTACCCCAACCGGACGAACCGGACCGCACTTACGCTGGAGTTGAAGCTCGCTTAGCATGTCTCCAGCTTCCGATCACAAGGCGGACCCGTCGCTGGTTGATCCTCACTCGGGCCAAGGGGAGTGGTCAATCACGGCTGACGAGCACGCGCCGCTCGACGAATTCCTTCTTCATGGCCGGCCCGGGTGTCCGGTGTCGCATCGCGGGCCCGCTGTCCCACCACAGGTCGGGCGACGGCGCAGTCTTCAGCCAGTCGAGAAACTGAAGGTCGTATGTCTCGCCGCACCGGGCGGTGGCCTCTTCCCGGTTGATCTGATCGACGCTCTTCTGTTGGAGGCCGATCGAGGTCCCGCCGACGAGGATGACCGCCGCGGCCGCCATAGCGAACTGGCCGGTGTGGCGCAGGCCGGCGTCGAGTGTCCGTTGCCACCTCGTGACAGCTCGTAACCTCCTGCTCCGGCCGATACTCCACAGGGCCCGGCCGAACCCACCGATGAAGAATGCGGCTGTGACGGCGGCGGCGATGATGGGGACCGTCAGGTCGACGCCCTCGAAGTTGCCAGCGATCATGCCGTCAAGGTTGGCCGAGACGACAGGCCAGCCCTGCTGGATGCGGCGAACCCTCACACGATCTCCGGACTTCCGGCGTTTCAAGGTCGTCGTCCGGACCAGGTCCGAGTATTTGGGTTGGCGCTGTGCGGGGTTCTCCCGGTGTCGGTGGCGGGGATGGGCCCTGGTTTCTGCATCGCTCAGGTTCGACCCGTCCGCTTCTCGGCGCAAGGGTCGCTGCGGGCCTCCACTTCGTTCCGTGTCCTCGCTCGGCGGTGCCGCCCCCTGCACCGCTGCGCCGTCCGGGTCGGTTCTGGCGTCACGAACCCGGTCCACCCCGGACCCGCACCCAGGGAGACCACCATGAAGACTCGGCCGACTTCGTCGACATCGTGACCTTCGACAAGCTGGCCGCCACCTGCGGCGAATACCTGACCAAGGGCCGGAAGGTCGCCGTCGTCGGCAAGCTCCGGCTCAACGAGTGGACCACGAAGGACGGTGAGCGCCGCTCCCGCCTCCAGGCGGTGGCCGACGCTGTCCAGTTCCTCGACAAGCCCGCACTCGGGGGCGCCGCCCCCGTGGACCCCCGGGCGGAGCCGGCGAAGCCGGCGGACCGGTCGGCGGTCGGCGCCTATCGCCGCAAGGCCAGCTGAGTCCCGATCGGGGACGGTCACCGAGGAGCGGTGGCCGTCCCAATCCTCAGGAAAGGACTCGCATGGTCCCGACCGCCCCGATCTCCGAGGCCGTCGACGAGCTGGTGGCGCTGATCGACGCTGATCGGCTGATCACCGAGCAGCGGAACGGATCGGGACCGTCGAAGCCGACGTCGCCCCGGCTGCGAATGGCGCCGGCAGCGGCGGCGGCGTGAGCGGCCGCCACCTGTTGAGCGGAGCTGGCTCTTTGGCGGCGTGGACGGGTGAGGTTCGGCGGGCGGGCGGAGCTTGTGCGGAGATCCGGTGGAGACCCGGGGACGCCGGCGGGCGGGGGAGAACCTGGCCGCATGGAACATCAGATGCTGGTCAACACCTTTCTCGTCGAGGTCGCCTCGGCGCTGGCCGCCCTCACCCTGGTCGTCGTGGCGGTCGCCTGCTGGCGCCGCCGGGTCCTGGCCCGGCGGTTGGTCGCCGTGGCCTGCGTGGCCGGCGCGCTGGCGGCCGGTGCGGTCACCCTCCGCAGCCACCACACCTTGGCCGCTGAACGGGCCAGAAAGTGCAACTCGAACGTGCAACGAGCTCTCTGCGACCAGCCGTTCTGATCCGGGGCGTACAGGACAGAGCCGCGCTGTGCGCGTCACTCCGCGGTGTGATGGCTGAGCGGTGACAGTTCGAACCAGACGGTCTTTCCGCCCTTGGTGGTCGGCTCCGCACCCCGGGCGGAGGCGAGGCCGTTGACGATGATCAGTCCTCGGCCGCCCAGGGCGTCGGTGTCGGGGGCGGCCATGGCGGGCAGGCGGTCATCGGGGTCGGTGATCTCGACCCGCACGACGCCCTTGGCGGCCCGGATGAACAGATGGCTCTTGGAGCCGGCGTGGACGATGGCGTTGGTGACGAGTTCGGTGGTGAGCAACTCGGCCGTCTCGATCACCACCAGGTCGGCTCCACCGACTCGAGTGCGGCCCGGACGAACCGGCGGGCCGCCGCCGGCGTCGTCACGTCGCCGGGGAGGAGAGTCATCGCTTCGATGGCGGACACCTACCGCATCCCGAACTTCCGCTAACTGGCATGTCCTGGGTCGACACCGGACATGCCGTCCCCGCCTGCGGATCCGTCCTGTCGAGAGGGTCAGTGCCGGCCACGTCGCATCGGTGGTCGTAGGGAACGCAGAGCCCCTTGCGCCGCTTTGCGTCCGGGTCGGTTCTTGCGACCAACCCGGTCCACCCCGGGACCCAGAAGGAGAACCACGGTGGTCAGTTCACGGCAGGGGTCGAGCCCCCTCCCGACACTCCAGCCCCGACGAACACGACGGGCGGTCAGCGCAGACGGGGGGTCTCAGGACGGGCTGAGCGTTCCGCGCCGATCGAGGAACTCAGGCTGAACCGGAGTTCTCCGGCCGGGTCTTTCATCCAGTGGGGCGCCAGATCGAGGTACCCGGCGGGGACGGCGTCCGGTGATGTCGGCCCGACGCTCCACTCCCCCACAGCTTGACCCTCGGTCGTCTGCCGGCCGCCGGCTGGCTGCGGCCGGCGACGCCACCGGGGAAAGACCCTCTAGCCGATTCCGCTCAGCACCATGTCGCCGTAGGTGTTGCACAGCCCGTAGGCGGTGATGAGCAGGAACGCGGCGACGATGACGAGCGCCACCGAGCGTCGCCTGGCGCTCGGCCGGCCCGCCCCGGCCACAACGGGCATGTACCACTCCGGCAACAGGCCACCGGCGTCGGCGCCGACGACGTCGAAGAAACAGGCGGCGTCCTCGCCGACGGGCGTGTCGGGATCGGCGGCGAGGGCGAGCGCGGTGAGTTCCTCGACGGTGACCTCGTCCTGCGCCACGTCGATGTCGCCGACGCCGCCATCGGATCCGTCACGTCCGGCCAGAGCTTGCATCGAGTCTCTCCCATCCGATCGCCTCTTCGCGATCGAAGGTACAGCGCCTTCGCGTAGAACTGACCGCGCCGGGGGAGTGTTCAGCAGATCGTTCGATCTTGTGCGGGCGGCTCCGCCGACTCGCTCCGCGGACTCTTGCGCCTGAACGCCTATTCGTCGGGTTGCCGGCCGGTGATCCTGACGTACAGCGTGTCGGCGTCGGCCTCCCAGCGGGCGGCGCCGGCCCGGTCTCCCCTTCGCCGGGCGGCCGCCATCTGGGCGACGGCGACGTCCCAGGCCAGGGCCAGGTTGGTCTCGCCGGCTCGGGGACGGGCGGAGCGGGTGGAGGCGAGCCAGATGAGGTTCCTGTTCCTCGTCGGATCCATGGGGCCCCTCTCGGGACGACGGACGGTGGGGGAGCGAGATGCCGTCATCTCAGCGTGCGCTCGTCGACGCCCGTATAGCCATAGCCCGTTCTGCTCATTTTTGGGCATTTCGGGAGATGGGCGCCCGTGGTGGTCGATGGTTCCCCGAATGCGGAGATGATTTCGGCCGAGGAGCCGGCCAGGGTGGCGCGGAGGACCGGTTGGCGCGTCGGTCGCCACGATGGCCGCGCCGATGAGCCCCGGCCCCGGGCAACGTCTCGGTGTCTGCGTCGGCGGTCGACGCTTTGTGAAGGAGCAGGCGATGAAGGCGGCGGTGGTGCGCTATCAGGCTAGGCCCGAAT
>JAUZEX010000078.1 GCA_030838815.1 Actinomycetota bacterium | reverse complement strand
GGCGAGTCGCCAAAGGTCAAGGAGCAACACGTGGGCCGATCCCCCAGGCCGACGACGCTTCCCACTCCCGCGAACGAGCCCGTGGCAGGCCCGCTCGCGTTCCGTGTCGGAGCAGTCGACCCTTCCCCCCAGACGACTCGAGAATCTACGAATCTAAACACGCAGCGCGTTTCTTGCCTGTCCTATTTGTCACCGCTCGTGAGAAATGGGAGAATTCGTGTGGATTCACGTCATCTGGGCGTTCCACGGGCGTTTCGTGGGCTGGAGGGGACGCCATGAGCGACACCTTGAGCTTCATTAATCTGACCGACGCCTCCCTGGTCAGCGAGGACGAACTCCTCGACCGGGCCCGGGAGGGCGATCGGAGTGCGTTCGGGACGCTGTACCTGCGTCACCGTGACGCCGCCCGCAAGGTGGCGGGCATGTGCGCCTCGTCGGCGGCCGACGCCGAAGACGCCGTGGCCGAGGGCTTCGCCCGCGTGTTCGCCGCCCTGCCCCGGATGGCCGGGCGCCAGATCGCCTTCCGGCCCTACCTTCTGACCTGCGTCCGCAACGCCGCCACCGACCGGCTGCGCCGGGAGCGGCGGATCGATCTGCGGGAGCAGATGCCGGAGACCGCCGGCTCCGCCCAGGCCGACGACATGGCCCTGATGGGGTTGGAGCGGAACCTGGTCGGAGAGGCCCTCCAGGCGCTCCCGGCCCGCTGGCGGACGGTGCTGTGGCTGACCGAGGTCGAGGGTCTGTCCCCGGCCGAGGTGTCCCGCCGGATCGGCATCAAGCCCAACGCCGTGGCCGCCCTGGCCTACCGGGCCCGCAAGGGTCTCCGGGAGGCCTACCTCCAGGCCCACCTCAAGGCAGAGGCCAGCGAGGAGTGCCGGGCCACCGTCAGCCGCCTGGGCAACTACGTCCGGGGCGACCTGGCCGAGAAGGAGCGCCTCGCCGTCCAGACGCACCTCGACGGCTGCGCCAAGTGCCGGTGCCGCCGCGACGAGCTGACCGACGTCAACGCCACGCTCCGGAACGCCTTCCTGCCCGTCCCGCTGCTCCTGGCCGGCCTGCAGCGCAAGGCCTTCAGTTTCGGCCACGTCGCCGGCCAGTGGATGGACCGGGCGCCCGACATGTCCCAGACGGCTCCGCTGGCCGACAACCCGCTCGTCCACAAGGCGCTGGCCGGCCTCACCATGATGGTGCTGGCCTTCTCGGGTTCGGCGGTACCCACGGTCATGCACCAGGCGCAGGCGCAGGCGCCGGCCGAGGTGGCCGAGGCCGGCCCGTCGGTGGTGGCCTCCGCCGCCGGCGGGGAGATAGGGGCCGCCACGTTGGCGGTCGCTTCCTCTGACACCCATTTGGCGACCCCGGGCCACGCCGAGGCTGACGCGGCCACCGCCGCCTCGGGCCCGGCTGCCGTCGCCCCGGCCGGCGCCGCCGCCCCGGCCGGCGACCCGATGACCTACCGCGACCTGCGGGGCGGCAACCACAGCAAGCTGCTCTTCGGCGGCACCGACGACTCGTCACCCAGCCGCCCCGGCGGCACGCGCGGCACCATCATCCACCGGCCCGACGGCTCGGCCGGCGGCGGCCTGCTCGACGGGACGCCGGTGGGCAAGGTCCTCGACACGGTCGTCGCCGCGGTGTCTCAGGCCGCACCGCTCCCGGTCGACGTCGGTCTGTCGGTGCCCGGGGTGACCGGTCCGCTCGACGCCCCGCTGGCGGCCACGGCCCAGCTTCCTGCCGGCCAGTCGGTGGCGGTGCAGGTGCCCCCGGCCCTCGCCGGTGTCCTCGGCGGTGTGCTGCAGCCGATCAGTGACGCTTTGGCTGGCCTGACCGCCGGCCACTGACGACAACTCTGTCGCCGTTGCCCCCGTCGGCCTCCGGGTCGGCGGGGGCCGGCGCGTTCGGGCGCTTTCGCCACGGCATCGGGAAGCCCGGCCGGCCTTCGGGTCGGGAGAAGCGCTGTTCGCCGGCCCGGGTGGCGCCGACGGGGGCCACCCCCGGCCGGGCCGGGGCTTCGATCGCGAGCCTCACGGTGCCATGGCGCTGTTCCCACAGGACGACTTCGACCACGGCGGCGTAGACGACGAGACGGCCGAAGAGCAGAAGCCAGCCGAGGACGGCGAAGACGACCCCGACCGGCCCGTAGAGATCGGACGACGACGCCACCATCCGGGGCACGACGAACGACGCCAGCACCTTCAGCACCTCGAATCCGATGGCGCCGACGAGCGCCCCCGGGAGCAGCGCCCGCCAACCGATCTGGCGGTTGGGCAGGGCGCGGGCCGTCCACAGCCACAGGCCGACGCCGGTGGCCAGGCCGGTGAGGATGCCGAGCGGCTGGAGGTACCAGGGCAGCAGCTGGGAGGCCGCCGACAGGGCGAACGAACCGACGAACAGGACGGCCGCGCCGGCCAGCCAGCCGAGGCCGATCGCCTTGTCGCGCAGACCCCGGCCGGGGACCTGCCAGGCCGTGTTCCAGACGTACTGGAGGGAGTTGACGACGCCGAGGCCGGTCCAGAGCAGACCGGCGAGGCCGACCACCGACGCCGCCTTGCGGCTGGTCTCGGCGGTGTGCATCGCCTCGGTAATGAGCCGGGCGGTGTCGGACGACTTGGCCAGCTGGAGCTGGTCGACCACCTGCTGGGCCAGGTCCTTCGACGAGGCGGCGGAGAAGAAGCCGAGCACCGCGATGCCCACCAGCAGGAGCGGGAGGAGCGATAGGAAGGCGGACAGCGTGACGGCGGAGGCCATCTCCCCGCCGTGGAGCTCGGCGTAGCGGTCCTGGACGTCGAGGGCCAGCCGGGTCGGCCGCCAGCGCCGCAGGGAGAGGCGCTCCCGCAGGCCGGCGGCCACGGGGCCTACAGGATCTCGATCCGCCGGGCGAAGCTCCGGCGCAGCGTACGCCGCACCACGGCCCGGACCGGCGGGAGAAGCAGGAAGATGGCCACGATGTCGGTGAGGAACCCGGGGGTCAACATCAGGGCGGCGGCCAGCAGGATGAGGAACCCGTCGACGAGCTCGGCGCCCGGGACGCGGCCGGCGTTGAGGGCGGCCTGCATTCGCCGGATCACGCCGATGCCCTCCCGCTTGGCCAGCCAGGCGCCCACGATCGACACCAGGAGCAGCAGGCCGAGCGTGTTGAGGACGCCGATGGCGTGTCCGACCTGGATCAGGACGTAGAGCTCGGCGAACGGGACGCCGATGAACAGGATGACGAGGAGCGGAACCACGCCGCCAATGCTACCGGCGGCCCCGGCTACCGGAGTTGGACGTTGCCCATGCCAAGGTCGGGCTCGGCGCCCGTCCGCAGGTTGGTGGCCCGCTCCGACCCGTCGAGCTCGAAGACGACACGCTGGCCCTGGCGCAGCGTCCGGAAGATCGAGCCTTCCAGGGCGCCGGCGGCCAGGGCGTACTCCGAGCGGTCGGTGTCCCGGACCACGAGCCCTTCCCCGGTCCCCGGGTCGTACGACTTGACGACGCCCTGCATTGGCCCATCCCTCCGGCTCGGGGCCTACCATGCGGCCCTTCGCCCCCAAAGTACGCCGGAGGCCTCGCTGAGCGGCGAATTCGCGTTCCTGGAGCGGCTCCGCCAGGCCCTGCCCGAACTGCCGGCCGGCCAGGTGGGGGTGGGCGACGACGCCGCCGTCCTCGCCGGCGGCCTGCTCTTCTGCACCGACGTCCTCACCGAGGGGGTCCACTTCGACCTCCGCTGGTCGACTCCGGCCGACGTCGGCTGGAAGGCGTTGGCCGTGAACCTGTCCGACGTCGCCGCCATGGGGGGCATGCCCCGGGCCGCGGTCTGCGGCGTCGTGCTGGGGGCAGGGCGGAAGGGCGAGGCCGACGAGCTCGCCGCCGGGCTCATGGCCGCCGCCCTGGAGCTCGGCTGTCCTCTCGTCGGCGGCGACACCGTGGTCGGGGCGGCCCTGACCGTGACCGTGGCCGTCATCGGCGACTCCCCGGACGGCGGGGCCGTGCTCCGGAGCGGGGCCCGCCCGGGCGACAGCATCTTCGTCACCGGCCCATTGGGCGGGTCGCGGGCCGCCCTGGGGGCGCTGCGGCGGGGGGAGGCGGCCGACCCGGTGGCCCTGGCCCGTCTGCAGCGACCCGTCCCCCGGGTGGTGGAGGGCCGGATGGCCGCCGGCGCGGGGGCCAGCGCCATGATCGACCTGTCGGACGGGCTGTCGTCCGATCTGGCCCACATCTGCCGGGCGTCGGGGGTGGGGGCGCGCCTCGAGGCGTCGGCCGTCCCGCTCGGGCCCGGTGCCGGGGTCGAGGATGCCCTGTCCGGCGGCGACGACTACGAGCTGTGCTTCACCGCCGCCGATCCGGAGCGGGTGGCGGAGGCCTTCGCCGCCGCCGGCCTGCACCTCCCGGCCCCCATCGGCACGGTGATTCCGGGTGACGAGGTCTTCCTGTCCACACCCCGCGGCGGGACGTGGCCCCTGGCTCCGAGCGGCTGGGAGCACACCGTCGCGTGAAGCCGCCGGTGGCTCTGACCGTGGCGGGGTCGGACTCCGGCGGGGGAGCGGGGATCGCCGCCGACCTCAAGACCTTTGCCGCCCACGGCGTCTGGGGCGTATGCGCCGTCACCGCCGTGACGGCCCAGAACACGGTCACCGTCGGGCAGGTCGAGGTGATGGGGGCCTCCATCGTGACGGCTCAGATCGGGGCGGTGGCAGCCGACATCGGCGTCGCCGCGACCAAGGTCGGGATGCTCGGCCGCGCCGTCGTCGTCAACGCGGTGGCGGCGGCGGTCGAGGAGTGGGGCCTGCACCCGCTGGTCGTCGACCCGGTGGCCGTGGCCTCGACCGGTACGGCCCTCCTGTCACCGGGCGGCCGGGCCGCCCTCCGGCAGGTGCTCCTGCCCCTCGCCGACCTGGTCACGCCGAACCTGGCCGAGGCGGCCACCCTGGCCGGCTGGCCCGCGCCCCCGTCCGACGAAGCGGGGATGGAGCGGGTGGCCGAGGCGGTCCTGGCCCTCGGGCCGGGCGCCGTGCTGGTGACCGGCGGCCACCTTCCGGGCCCGGTCGCCTCCGACCTGCTCCTCCAGCGCGACGGGCCTGGACCGCAGTGGTTTCGAGGGCCCCGCCTCGACGTCCGCCACACGCACGGAACCGGGTGCGTGCTGTCGGCCGCCGTCGCCGCCCGGCTGGCGCGGGGCGAGGACCTGGTTCAGGCGGTGGAGGGGGCGAAGGCCTTCGTGACGGCGGCCATCGCCGCCGGGGTGGAACTCGGCGCCGGACCCGGCGCCGTCAACCCTTCTGGATCTTGCCCGCCTTGAGGCAGGACGTGCAGACCCGCACCCGCTTCGGGGTGCCCTTCACGACGGCCCGGATCTTCTGGATGTTCGGGTTCCAGCGCCGCTTCGTCCGGCGGTGGGAGTGGCTCACCCGCATGCCCACCCGGGGCCGCTTCCCGCACAGCTCGCAAACCGCCGACATCTGAACCTCACTTCTGGACGTGCAAGCAAACAAGACTGGCCGAGGATAGCAGCGGCGATACGCTCGCCCGGCAGTGGGCAAGACGCTGCGCGACCTGAAGGAAATCCCGATCACCCGCCTCACCGGCGTCACCCCGCGCCTCGAGGAGCGGCTCGGCCTGCTCGGGATCCACAACGTGCTCGACCTGATCGAGCACTATCCCCGCCGCTATCTCGACCGGACGAAGAAGTCCGACATCGCCGACCTCCGGGTGGGGGAGGAGGCCACGGTCTACGCCGAGGTCCGCAAGATGACCTCGCGGCGGACCCGCCAGGGCCGGGCCCTGGTCGAGACGATCGTCTATGACGGCACCTCGTACCTCTACGTGACCTTCTTCAACCAGCCGTGGCGGGCCCAGCAGCTCACGACCGGGACCGAGGCGGCGTTCTTCGGCAAGCTCGAGCACTACCGGGGCAAGCACCAGATGACGAACCCGGCCGTCGACGTCGTCGGCCGCATCGGCGAGAAGACCGGCGTGATCGTGCCGATCTACCCCCAGTCGGGCAAGGCCGAGGTGTCCACGTGGCAGCTCCAGAAGTTCGTGGCCGAGGCGCTGCGCCGGGCCCGGGACTTCGACGACCCCGTCCCGGCCGGAGTGCGGGCCCGGCTCGGGCTGGCCGACCGGACCCGGGCCTACAACGGCATTCACGAGCCCGAGGTGGAGGCCGACCACTTCCGGGCCGCGCACCGGCTGAAGTTCGACGAGTTCCTCCGCATGCAGTTGGGGCTGGTGGCCCGGAAGCGGGCCTTCGAGACGCGCCGGGTCGGTCTTCCCCACCGGCTCGACGGCCCCTTGGTGCCGGCCTTCCACGCCCGGCTGCCGTTCGCCCTGACCGGCGACCAGCAGCAGGCGATCGCCGAGATCGGCGCCGACCTGGCCGCCCCCCGGCCCATGCACCGGCTCCTGCAGGGCGACGTCGGCTCGGGCAAGACCGTCGTCGCCCTCACCGCCCTCCTCACCGCCGTCCAGGGTGGCTACCAGGGGGCGCTGATGGCCCCGACCGAGGTCCTGGCCGAGCAGCACCACCTCAGCATCTCGGGCTTCCTTGACGGCCTGACCGTCTCGTCGGTGGCGACGCTGATGGGGGAGCGGCCCGTCCGGGTCGAGCTCCTCACCAACCGGACGGGCGCCGCCGGCCGCCGCAAACTGTCCGCCGCCCTGGCCGCCCGGGAGGTCGACATCGTTGTCGGCACCCACGCCCTCATCTACGACACCGTGGCGTTCCCCGCCCTCGGCGTGGCGG
The DNA here is from genome assembly GCA_030838815.1 of Actinomycetota bacterium. Taxonomy (GTDB): domain Bacteria; phylum Actinomycetota; class Acidimicrobiia; order IMCC26256; family BP-133; genus BP-133. The sequence goes on along the minus strand of JAUZEX010000078.1, from coordinate 120 downwards.
TGATCGACGAGCAGCACCGCTTCGGCGTCGAGCAGCGGGCGCTGTTGCGGGCCAAGGGACCGGGCGGAGCCGCAGCCGGAGCCGGGGACGGGAGCGCCGGGCCCGAGCCCGACGTGCTGG
>JAUZEX010000058.1 GCA_030838815.1 Actinomycetota bacterium | reverse complement strand
ACATTGAAGAAGTTCGTACCGAAGAGCCGGTCGAACATCAGCTCAATCAGCGCCACCGCGATGACGGGGAAGGCGAGCACGATAAGGATGGAAGTGATAAACGTCGTCCAGGTGAACAGCGGCATCCGCATGAGCGTCATGCCGGGGGCCCGGAGGTTGAGCGTCGTCACGATGAAGTTGGCCGCCGCCGTCAGCGAGCCGATGCCGGTGATGATCAGGCCGACGAGCCAGAAGTCGATGCCGTGACCCGGTGAGAACCTCCCGATCGTCTGGGGGGCGTAGCCGAACCAGCCGCCGTTGGGGGCGCCCCCGAGCAGGAAGCTGGAGTACAGCAGGAGCCCGCCGGACAGGAAGACCCAGTACCCGAAGGCGTTCAGCCGGGGGAAGGCGACGTCCCGGGCGCCGATCAGGATCGGCACGAAGTAGTTACCGAAGGCCGCCGCCAGCGGCATGATCACCAGGAACACCATCGTGGTGCCGTGCATGGTGAAGAGCTGGTTGTACTCGTCGGCGGTCAGGACCTTCCCGTTGGGCGCCGCCAGCTGCATGCGGATCATGAGTGCTTCGCTGCCGCCGACGATGAAGAACAGGAAGGCGGTGACGCCGTAGAGGATGCCGATCCGCTTGTGGTCGACGGTCGAGATCCAGCTCCAGAAGCCGTGCGCCTCCTTCGGGCGGGCGAACGGGCGGGCCGGAGCTCTGGTCACCGCCACGGCCATGGGGAGCCTCCTTCAACGACGTGGTGGACGAGGAATGTCATGCCGGTCACTACTTGAGCGTCTCCAGGAACGCCACGAGCTGGTTGATCTCGGTGTCCGACAGGTGCAGGTTCGGCATACCGGTGCCCTGGTCGGGCCGCATCGGCTTCATGGCGGACGGGTCGCGCAGCCAGCGCTTCAGGTTGTCGGCGTTGAGCTCGAAGGTGGCGCCGGCGAACGTGGTCCGGCCCTGGAGGTGGGTCAGGTTCGGGCCCACCCGGGCGCTCGCGCCCTCCACGCCCTGCATCGTGTGGCAGCCGACGCACGGCTGGCCCTTCGACTCGAACGGCTTCTTGCCGGTGAAGAGAGCGAAGCCGGCGGCGGCGTCGCCGGTCGCCGTCTCGATCGGCTTGCGCTGCTGGGCCACCCACTCGTCGAACTTGGGCTGGTTCTGGCTGATGACCCGCAGCCGCATGTTGGCGTGGGAGAGGTTGCAGTACTCGGCGCACTGGCCGTAGTACTCCCCCTCCTCGGAGGCCTGGATCGTCAGCTTGTTGGTCCGGCCGGGGACGACGTCCTGCTTGCCGGCCAGCTTCGGGACCCAGAAGCTGTGGATCACCCCGGTGGCGAAGTCCTCGCCCTTGGCCGCCGGCAGGCCGGGCTCGATCGTGTGCAGGCTCAGCCGGATCGGCGACCCGACCGGGATGTGCAGCTCGTTGGCGGTCGAGATCCCGAGCGTCGGGTAGCGGTACTCCCACCACCACATGTGCCCGTAGACGTCGACCGGCAGCACGTTCTTCGTCGGTTCCTTGGCGATGTCGAAGATGGTGAAGATCGTCGGGAAGGCCACCCCGACGAGCAGGAGGGCGGGGACGACCGTCCAGCCGATCTCCATCTTCGTGTTGCCGTGGACCTGGATCGGCTCCGGCCGGCCCGGACGGTGCCGGTGCTTGATGATCGTGACGACGATGAGGCCCTGGACGAGGACGAAGACGACCCCCGCCACCCCGAGGACGGGGAAGAAGAGGTGGTCGATCTTGCGGGAGATCGGCCCGTCGGCCTTGAGCGTGTCCTGCGGGGCGTTGCTGGCACAACTGGCCAGGAAAACGAAGACGGCCGGTATCGCCGCCACCCTGAGGCGCCGCACACGCCCCCCTAGCCCTCGCCGCATCCGCACGAACCTCCCGTAAGTCGCGGCGGCACTTTATCCCGGCGGTTCGGCCGAGATGGAAACACCCGCATCATGATCTTCCCCGGCCTCACCCCTAGAAACCCATGCGATCCAGGGCATCGGGGCGGCGCTGCCAGTCCTTCTCCACCTTGACGTGCGTCTCGAGGTGGACCCTGGTGCCGAGCAGCGCCTCCAGTTCGAGCCGGGCCGCCGTCCCCGCTTCCTTGATCACCGCCCCGCCCTTCCCGATGACGATCCCCTTCTGGGAGTCGCGCTCCACCCGCACCACGGCCCGCAGCACCAGGAGAGCATCCTTGTCGCCAACGGCTGGACGGTCCTCGATCTCCTCCACCGTCACGGCCAGCGAGTGGGGCAGCTCCTCCCGGGCCATGGCCAGGAGCTTCTCCCGGAGCAACTCGGCGGCCAGGAAGGTGTCGGGCTGATCGGTGACGACGCCGTCGGGGTAGTACAGCGGCCCTTCGGGGAGGCGGCCGGTGATCTCGCCCAGCAGGGCCTCGGACCCCTCCCCCGTCCGGGCCGACAGCGGAACGTAGGCGGCGAAGTCACCCAGCGTGCCCGCCGCCCCGGCCAGGTGCTCGAGGATGTCATTGGAACCGGCGGCGTCGGTCTTGTTCACGACCAGGACCACCGGGGTGTCGACGTTGCCCAGGAGCCCGGCGATGTAGCGGTCCCCGGCCCCGATGTCCGCCGTGGCGTCGATGAGGAAGCACACCACGTCGACGGCGTCGAGCGTTTCGATGGACCGCTGGTTCAGGCGCCGGCCGAGCTCCGTCTTCGGCTTGTGGATGCCGGGGGTGTCGATGAACACCACCTGGGCTCCGCCTTCGGGGATACCCCGGGCCCCGGGCGCGGCGTTCCAGACGCCGCGGACCTGGTTGCGCGTTGTCTGGGGGCGGTCGGAGACGATCGAGACCTTCGTCCCGACCAGCTGGTTGAGGAGGGTCGACTTTCCGACGTTGGGCCGTCCGACCAGCGTGGCGATGCCCGATCTCACGTGCCCGGTCTCATGTGGCGGCGGACTCCGCCGGTTCGGACTCCTTGGGGGTGATCCGAACGGTGAGGATCCGCCGCCCCTGGACCCGCTCGGCCCGGAACTCGAGACCCTGGAATTCCACCGTTTCGCCCTCGTCGGGGACGTGGCCGAGGAGGTTGAACATGAGGCCGCCGACCGTGTCCCAGTCGGTGTCGGGCAGCTCGGCGTCGAGGAGCTCGTTCACCTCGTCGATCGGGGTGCCGCCGGACACCCGCAGGCCTCCGTCGGGGAGCCGCTCCACCCGGGGGGCCTCGACGTCGTACTCGTCGACGATCTCCCCCACGATCTCCTCGAGAAGATCCTCCAGGGTCACGAGGCCGGCGGTACCGCCGTACTCGTCGATGACGATCGCCATGTGGAACTTGTCCTTCTGCATCTCCCGGAGGAGCTCGGCCACCCGCTTCTGCTCCGGCACGAACACCGCCGGCCGGACGAGCTCCCGCAGGGTGCC
>JAUZEX010000024.1 GCA_030838815.1 Actinomycetota bacterium | reverse complement strand
CGAGGTGCTCGTCACAGTTGGTGCAGCGGTACTCGTAGGTGGGCATGGCGACCTCGGTCGTTTAGCACTCGGTAGCTCTGACTGCTAATCATATCGGTCCGATTGACAGAGTGACCCCAAGATGTCGGAATGGGGCGCACATGCGGCCGCCGCCTCCTTTCACGCGCTCGCTCGCCGTCGCCCTCGGCGTTTCCGCCGGATGGCTGCTGGTCGTGGCGGTCATCGCCGCCGCCGCCGGCGACCTGGCCGGGATCGCCGGGCTGGCCGCGGTCGGCGCCGGGATGGCGGCGGCCTGCGGCGTGGCCACCTGGCGGTCAGCCCGGCGCCTCGAGACCTGGTTGGGCGACCAGCTCCACGGCACCGCCCGCGACCTCGACCGGTCGCAGCAGGCGTTCCGGCGGGCCATCTCCCGCCTCGGCGACACTCTGGCCGGCACCCACGACCGGGCCAAGATCCTGGAGGCGGTGTCGGAGACCGCCCAGCTGGCCGTGGGAGGGCAGCGCGGCATCTTCTACGAGTACGTCCCGGCCCGGAAGGTCCTCCTCGCCCGGTCGGGCGTCGGCCCCGACGCCCCCGAGCTGACCCTCCCGCTCGGGACGGGCCTGGCGGGTGCCGCGGCCGCCGATCGGGCCGCGATCCGTTATCCCGGCGCCGGTGACGGCCCGGTCTTCCCCGAGCCCGAGGTCGCCACGGCCATGGCCGTGCCGTTCTCCAGCCGGGGCCAGCTCCTCGGCGTGGTGGCCGTCTACGGCCACGTCGCCGGCGAGACCTTCGGCGACGACGACGTCGAGGCGCTGGTGACCCTGGTGGCCCAGGCCGGCACGGCCGTCGACAATGTCTCGCTCCACGAGGAGGCGCAGCGGCTGTCGATCACCGACGGCCTGACCGGTCTGTGGAACCGCCGCCAGCTCGACCTGCGTTGCCAGGAGGAGCTGGAGCGGGCCATCCGCTTCGGGCGTCCGGTGGGGGTCGTCTTCTGCGACGTCGACCACTTCAAGAACGTCAACACCGAGTGGCACCATCAGGGCGGTGACACCGTCCTGGTCGAGGTCGCCCAGCGGCTGTCCGCCGCCACCCGCGAGATCGACGTCGTGGCGCGCTACGGCGGGGAGGAGTTCGTGCTGCTCCTCCCGGAAACCGACCTGGCCGGTTCGCAGATCCTGGCCGAGAAGGTGCGCCGGTCCATGTGCGACGAGCCGGTGGAGCACGACGGTAAGACGCGGACCGTGACCCTGTCGCTGGGCGTTGCGGCCTACCCTCACAGCGGGACTAGCGTCCGCACACTCCTGGCCGCCGCTCAGGAGGCCCTGGGCCGGGCCAAACAGAACGGGCGGAACCGGGTCGAGGAGGCCCAACCCATGATGCGGAGTACCGGTTGACATGAACAAGGTGCGGAAGGCGGTCATCCCCGCGGCCGGGCTCGGGACGCGGTTCCTCCCGGCCACCAAGAGCCAGCCCAAGGAGATGGTCCCGGTCATCGACAAGCCCACCATCCAGTACGTGGTGGAGGAGGCCGTCGGCGCCGGGATCACCGACATCCTGGTCATCACCGGCCGGGGGAAACGGGCCATCGAGGACCACTTCGACCGCAACTTCGAGCTCGAGTTCTACCTGGAGGAAGGGAAGAAGAACGAGGAGCTCGAGCAGGTGCAGGCCATCTCCGAGATGGCCGACATCCACTACATCCGCCAGCGCGACCCGCTCGGCCTGGGTCATGCCGTCTCCGTAGCTCGACAGCATGTGGGGTCGGAGCCCTTCGCCGTCCTGCTCGGCGACGACATCATGGTCGACGACTCCAAGCTCCTCCGCTCCATGCTCGACTGCTACGAGCGGTACGGCCGCTCAGTGGTGGCCGTCCTCGAGGTGGCCCGGGAAGACATCAAGAACTACGGGTGCGTCAGCCCGGAGGCGATGGAGGAGGACCTCGTCCGGATCCGGTCGATCGTCGAGAAGCCCAAGCCTGAGGACGCCCCGTCGAATCTGGCCGTCATCGGCCGCTACGTGTTCACGCCGGAGATCTTCGACGCCCTGGACCGAATCACGCCCGGCGCCGGAGGCGAGCTCCAGCTGACCGACGCCATCAGCCTCCTGCTCGAGACGCAGACGGTGTTCGGCTACACGTTCGAGACCGGCCGCTACGACATCGGGAAGAAGATCGACTTCCTCCGGGCGACGGTGGAGCTGGCGCTCGACCGCCCCGACCTGGGCGAGGAGTTTCGGGCCTTCCTGGCCGACCTCGTCCAGCGCCGCAAGATCGTCTAGTTCTGCCTGTCGGGCCGCGCCGCCGCCCACGCCGGCCGTCCGGTGAACGCCGTACGTTGCCCCTCCGGGCTAGCGCAAGAGGCCGCCGAGCAGCTCCGAATTGGGGAGCTTCCCCAGCGCGGGCAGCGTCACCGGCGGAGCGGGCGCGCCCCCGGGCGGGTCGGGAGCCGGCGGGGTGGCCGGCAGGGCCGGCACTGCGCCCGGGAGAGCCGGCACTGCGCCCGGGAGGGCCGGGAGGAGGCCCGGCGGGGCCGGAGCGGTCGCCGGCGGGTCGGGGGCCGGCGGCGGTGTCACCGACTGGCCGTCGGGGCCGCCCACCGGCGCCGGGCCGGTGGTGATCAGCTGCGCGCAGTCCTCGTGGGTGATGACCTGGCCGGTCTGGAACGACACGCCCGAGGGGTACCGGGTGGAGTCGTAGAAGAGCGTGTGGCCCGACGTGCCCACGAAGGTGAGGCGGAGCTTCACGGCGATCTGGTGGCCGACCGGCACCGTGTGGGGCTGGCCCACGGGGAGCGGCACCTTGGTCTCGGCCGGGTGGGTGGACTCCGCGTTGGCCGCCACGTCCTTCGGCGTCTGCCCGATGACGGCCACGCCGCCCTTGGGGTCGACGTCGATCAGTTCACCGGACAGGAGCCCGGCCACCGCCTCGCTCGGGCCCTGGATGAACGCCCGGAGCGAACCGGCGCCGCCGATGGTCACCGGTTCGGTGAGCGGCGCGGTGACGAACTGCGGCTCCTTACCGGTGGTCGTGGCCTGGCCGAACGTGGCCGCCAGCTTCCGCTCGGGACCGCGGTTCCCCAGCGAACCGTCGGGGAGGGGACCGACGTAGGTGAACTCGGGGTCGGCCGGGAAGACGGCCAGAGCGGGGGCTCCGTCGT
>JAUZEX010000898.1 GCA_030838815.1 Actinomycetota bacterium | reverse complement strand
CCTCGGCGATGCGGGTCACGATTCCCCAGGCCTGCGCCTCCTCGGCGTCGAGCTTGCGGCCGGTCAGCAGCAGCTCCTTGGCCCGCGTCAGCCCGACCCGGCGGGGCAGGCTGTAGAGGACGCCGGTGTCGGCGACCAGACCGACCTGGGCGAAGGCGGCGCCGAACCGGGCGTCCGGAGCCGCCACCACGAAGTCCGCCAACAGGACGAGACCGAGGCCGGCGCCGACCGCCGCGCCCTGGACGGCGGCGATCAACAGCGTTCGTCGTGCCGCCAGCGTGCGGACGAGGCGGTTGAACGGCTCGAGGTCCCGGTAGGCGTCGAGCGCCCCGGTCCGCTCCATGGCGGCGAAGTCGCCTCCGGCGCAGAAGTGCTTTCCCTCGGCGCGCAGCACGACCACGGGTGTCCCATCCGCCTCGATGGCGCCGAACGTCTCGCACAGTGCGCCGACGACCTCCGGACCGAGGGCGTTCAACCGGTCCGGACGGTCGAGCGTGACGATGTCGACCCCGGGGCGGGATTCCCGCCGGACGAAGGACATCAGGACAGGCGGACCGTGGCCTGGGCGGCGGCGGTGGGCTTGCCTTCCACCGAGGCGGTGAGGTCGACATCGGCGTAGCGGACGCCGTCGTCGCCGTCGCGCACGCCGGCCAGCACCGCGGTGCAGGCGATCTTCTGGCCCACCGGCGTCGGGGCCACGAGCCGGCCGGAGAACCGGGTGATCCGCTCGAGCCCGGCCCAGCGGGCGACCAGCATGGCCAGGTGCCCGAGGACCATCGGGCCGTGCACGATCGGGCCGGCAAATCCCGCCGACCGGGCGAACTCGTCGTCGAGGTGCATCGGGTTGAAGTCGTTGATGGTGGTGGCGAAGCGGGCGACGTCGGCCCGGGTCAGCGGCCCCCGGATCTCGGCGACGATCTCTTCGCCGGGGGCGACGGTGATCTCCAACGGTGCCATGGCCCTATCCCCTCTCGATGAAGGTGACGCGCTGAGAGAACACGAGCTCATCGCTGTCGTCCAGGAACCGGACGTCGAGGATGGCGAAGCTGTTCGTGCCCTTGCTGCCTTCCTTGGTGAACATGTCGCTGATGGCGATCCGGGCGGTGAGCCGCTCCCCCACCTTCGGCAACCGGGTGACCTCGTAGACGGTCTCGCCGAGCAGGCCCTTGGCGTAGTCGATCGAGAGGTACTCGGCGATGTCGATGCTGCCCTCGAGAGTGGGCCCGAACCACAGCGTGGGTGGCGCGTGCCCGGCGAGGTCCACGTCGTTGCCGTGGACGGCGGTCATGTAGTCGCGCACCCGCGCGGGTTCGACGACCACCTCGACGGGCGGCAGTTCCGATCCCTTGACTGCGAAGTTCATCCGACCTCCTGGGTCTGCTCGCGGATCTGCTGCGCCGCGACCATCTGGCGCAACACGAATTTCTTGACCTTCCCGGCCGGGTTGAGGGGGAGCTCGTCGACGATCTCCAGCCGCTCCGGAAGCTTGTAGACGGAGAGCCGCCGCTCGTCGCGGAGGAACCGGACGAGCTCGTCGAGGCCGAGCTGCCGCCCGGCCCGCAGCACCACGAAGGCGCAGGCCCGCTCCCCCAACCGGTGGTCGGGCATGGCCACCACGGCGACGTTGGCCACCGCGGGATGGGCGAAGATCGCTTCTTCGACCTCGCGGGGACTGATGTTCATCCCGCCCCGGAGGATGACGTCCTTCTTGCGGCCGGTGATGGTGAGGTTCCCGGTTGGGTCGAGCCGACCGAGGTCACCGGTGTGGAGCCAGCCGTCGTCGTCCCAGGCCCGGTTGAGCTCGGGGGCCCCGAAGTAGCCGCCGCCGACCCCGGGGCCGTCGAGCAGGATCTCCCCCTCATCGCCGGGGGGGACGTCCTGGTTGTCGGGGTCGACGATCCGGATGGAGATCCATTCGGGAAACGGGCGCCCGACGGACTTCGCCACCACCGCCGGATCGTCGCCGGGCCGGGTGATGGAGATGACGCAGGGAACCTCGCTCATGCCGTACCCGCTGACGAAGCTGCACGACATCCGGTCCTGGATGTCGCCGATGACGCGCTGGGCCACCGGACCGCCGAAGGAGACGACGGTGCGGAGACTCTCGTAGTCGTGGCCGTCGAACGTCGGCGCTTCCAGCATGGCGATCAGCTGGGCGCCGACGCCGCAGACGATGTCGACCCGCTCCCGTTCGATGGTGGCCAGCGCGTCGGCCGGTGTGAACCGTTCCCGGACGACCAGCGTCGCCCCCCGCCAGGCCTGGGTCAGGAACGGCCCGACGCCCATCCCGAACCCGCTGCAGGCCGGTACGAGCACGAGGTTCCGGTCACCCTCGCCCATGCCGGCCGCGTCGCCGATGGTTCCCATGCCGGGCATGGCGTTGTGGATCCACATCGGCATCTTCGGATCCGCCTCGGTCCCCGACGTCACGAGGATCTGGGCGACGTCGTCGGGTGACGGGGCGTGCCGGGCGACTTCGTCGGCGGCGGGACGGCGGCCCTCGGCCAGGACCCGGCCGAGGTCGACGGCTCCGCTCGGCGGCTCGTCGCCGTTGGCCAGGTATCCGACCAGCGCCGGAGGGCGGACGCGGTCGAGCATGTCGCGGTAATCGAAGCCCTGCCACGTCGTCGGACCGACGTAGGCCCGGGCGCCGGCGCGGTCGAGGATGTACCCCACCTCCTTGTGCCGGAAGTGGACAGGAAATCCGACCGGGACCACGCCGGCCCGCTGGCAGCCGAAGTACACGGCGCAGAACTCGGCTGAGTTCGGCAGTTGCAGGGCGACCCGGTCGCCGCCCTCCAGGCCCATGTCGAGCAGGGCGGCGGCGATGCGGTCGGCCCAGAGGTCCAGTTCCCCGTAGGACAACGAGCGGCGGTCGTCGATGACGGCCAGGGCGTCACCGCGGCGGTCGACGACCCGCCGGAACATCTGGTCGACGGTGAGGCCCGGCCAGGGGCCGTCGGTGGCGTAGCGCCGCATCTGCTCGACGGTGTAGCGCGTCGCCGGCCGGGTGGCCGTCACGGCGTCGCGTCGTCGAACGCCTCGGGGGCGATGCTGGCCAGCGCCCGGGCCAGGGCGGCGTGCGCCCGGGTGGCGGCACTGGCCAGCAACGGCTCGCCGGCGCCGCACAACCGCTCGAGATCGGCGAGGGTGGCCAGCCCGACCTGGACCGCCTCGTCGGCCCCGATCGGCCCCCCGCTCATCACTGGGCTCATCGTCCGCCCCCCACCAGCGTCGCACTCAGCTGGTCGGCCCTTCGGTCGTACCAGCGCTTGGCCTTGTACTCGAACGTCGGCAGGTCCTGGGCGTCGATCTCGGTGGTGTCCATCGACACGTTGGTGATCGCCCGGACCTTCTTGGCCAGTTCCGGCAACGCCGTGGTCCGGTCGTCGGTGGGAACCCCGGCCCGGAAGGCGACCTTGAGATGGACGTACTCGTGGCCCCGGTCGTCGATGCCGACCTCGGCCACGTACTCCTCGACCCGCTGGTCACCGAGGACGATCGACTCCACGGCGGCGGGCCAGACGTTCATGCCCTTCACCTTGATCATGTCGTCGAGCCGGCCGATGGTGCCGGCCTCCAGAGCGATCGTCCTGCGCCCGCAGGGACAGCCGTCGTGCGGCACGAGGCGGACACGGTCCTTGGTCCGGAACCGGAGCACCGGGGATGCCTGGCGCACCAGCGTGGTGATGAGCGCCTCTCCGGTCTCGCCCTCGGCCACCGGCTCCCCCGTGATGGGGTCCACGACCTCGAGGAGGACGTTCCAGTCGGCGTTGTGCATGACGCCCCGCTCCCCGTCTGACACGACGCCGTACTCGCAGGTGGCGGCGAACGCCCCCTGCGTCGACCCGTAGGTCTCGCACAGGCGGACGCCCCAGAACTCTTCCATCCGTTCCGCCCACACCACGGGGTAGGCCTCGCCGGCCAGCCAGGCGGTCTTGAACTCCGGAAGGTCCCGGCGGGGCTCGAGGCCCATGCCCTCGGCGATCCGGGTCAGGCGCATCAGGTACGTCGGCGTGGGCGTGTAGAGCCCGTTGATGGCGAACCGCTGCATGTACCGGAGCTTCGTGGCCGAGTCGGGCGCCAGCCCGAGGTGGTACACGGCGCAGCCGAGCGACCGGGACGCCCAGTCCCCGCCCCAGGGACCCTGGAGGTAGCCGAGCGGCAACGTGACCGCCACCCGGTCGCCGGGGACCACGCCGGCCATGGCGAAGGTCCAGGCGCCCATCGTCCCGATCGTCTCCATGTCGGCCCAGGTGAGCCCGTAGGTCTCCTGGCCAAGCCCCGACGTCCCCGAGGTGATCTCGAACCGGGCGACGTCGTCGGCCGGCACCGTGAGGCGCGTCCCAAACGGGGGCTCTGCTTCCTGGTCGGCCAGCAGGTCGGCCTTCTCGACCGTCGGCACGACGTCGGCGAACTGGCGCAGCGAGGTGATGCGGTCGGGTTCGAAATCCTTTCCCAGCCGGTGGGCGAAGAACGGCACGTCCTTCACGCGGGCCAGCTGCTTCCGGAGACGGCGCAGTTGCAGATCGTCGAGCTCAGCCCGGCTGAGTTCCTCGACCTTCCCCAGGAACCTGCGCCGCTCGACCGGCTTCTCCACTTCGAACCCCCCTGAACGTCGGCGGCACTGTACAATTTACTAACCATCCGGTAAGACTTTCAACTGAGGGCCCATGCTGACCGACGAACTCGCCCAGCTCCTGTCGAAGGCGGCCGGGTCGGCGGAGCTGCCGACCCCGGTCACCGTCGAGGCCTCCATCCACACCGCCTTCCGGTCCTGTATCGAGACCTTGTCGGCGTTCACCGTCTACCGGGTCGCCGCCGAGGCGGAGGGACTCCCCGACCTCGTGGCCGAGCTCGAGGCTCGCCACGCCTTCCTCCGGGAGGCGATCGCCGAGTTCAGCCTCTGGCAGCGCGAACTGCGGGGCCTGCCCGGCCCGGCGCAGAGCATCCTCGAACTCACCGACGACTGACGTCACGGCGCGGCCGTCACGCCACCACGAAGACGGTGCCGTCGACGATGCGGACGGGATAGCAGAGCAGCTGCGCCTCCTGGTTCAGACACTTGCCCGTCCGGAGGTCGAAGTACCAGGCGTGCCAGGGACATTCCAGCTGATCGATCCCGCACCGTGTGCCTTCGACCAGCGGACCCCCGCGGTGCGGGCAGTCGGCCTGGACGGCCACGGCGGCCCCGCCGAGCCGGAAGACGGCGATCTCGATCCCCGCTTCCGTCTCGACCAGCACACCCTCGGTTTCGGGGAGCGCCTCGAGCGACCCGACCTCGATCATGACTCCGGCGGCGCCGCTTCCGTGGCCGCCGGCCGCACGGGGACGGGGACCTCGAAGCGATGGTCGCACTCCGGGCAGACGGCCGGCACCTCCTCGTCGTCCCAGTGGAAGAAGAAGTTGCCCTCCGCTCCGCATTGCGGGCAGGCGGCGGCGAGAAAGCGGGAGGCGGGGATGTCCACGGTGCCTACAGGAAGTGGCGGTTGGCGCTGTCGTCGGGCACGTCGAGGCCGATGTTCTCCAGCAGCGGACGGGTCTCGGCGATGTAGCGCTGGCGCAGCTCTCCGTTCGTCTCCGACCGGAGACCCCACTTGATGTAGCTCCACTGCCGCTTCGAGTCGGACCGGCCGAACATGTCGAGCGCCGCCGGCCACCACTTCACCAGCAGCGCGTTGGCCCGTTCCTTGCCCTCGGACGTGGCGCAGATCTTCTTCAGGTTCTGGTACCCGAGGGCGGTGTGGCCCTTCTCGTCCTGCACCTGCTGGGGGGCGACGCGGCGCATCGGGCCGTAGGACGACGTCTTCCACTCGGCGAGCTCGTAGACGCCCACCCGGTCGGTCAGGGTGTTGATGACGGCCACTTCGGTCCAGTCCTGGGTGCCGATGACGTAACCGTCGCTGAACACGTACTGCGAGCTGCGGTGGGCGAAGTCGTCCTTGGCCAGCACGACGCCGAGGTCAGCCAGCATCTTCCAGAACTGGTAGGCGTGGTTGAACTCCTCGGCGTAGAGCTGGGCGTAGCGCATCTTCTCGGACGGCGTCGGCGCCGTCATCAACAGCGGGTGGAGGTAATCCTCGAACAACAGGTACGACTCGAGGTCGGCCTGGACGCGCAACAAGCGGAGTACGAGGTCGCGGTACTCCGGGTCGAGCTCGTCGGTCGGCTCGAACGGGCGGTCGAACTGCATGACCTCCACCTCGATGCCGCCCACCGAGCGGGGCTCGGCTCGTTCCATGACGGGCTGGGGCATGGTTGGCGCACCTCCGCAAAATTGATTCACCTTCCAGTTAGACAATAGCTTGTTCCTCGGCCCGGGAGCAATCAGCAACCGAGCCGGGACCCGGCCGCCGGCCGGCCCTCGGCGGCGATCCGCGCCACTGCGCCGACGAAGGTCCTCGTCACCAGGTGGATGCGATCGTCGCCGCAGCGCCGGGCGTACGACCCCTCGCCGTCGAACGTCGGCCCGCCGAGGACGATGACCACGCGGCCGGACGGGCCGTCGAAGGCCACGACGTACGAAGGTGCGTCGAGCCCGTACCGATCTCCGGCGTCGGTGATGGTCTTCCAGGCGGCCAGCGGTTCGGCGGGGGCGAGCACGGTGTCGAGCGCCGCTCCGTCGAGGAGCCGCTGGCTGGTGTCAGGGAGTTGGACGGTGGCGGCGTTCGGGATCCCCTCGACGAGCGTCACCGGGCCGGCGGGGGCCGGCGTCGCCGGCCGGCCGCCGGAGCGGCACCCACCTAGGGCGAGCGCCGCCGCCGCAACCACGACAGCGCCCCGAGCGACGCCAGCGCGACCGGCACGGCCACGACGCAGACGAAGAGCACGTAGCGCTCTTCGGCCCGGGTCAGGACGAGCCGGTTGGCTTCCGGAGGTCTCCATGCGATGCTCACCACCTCGGGGCTGGCCGTCAGCCAGTCCACCAGCTTCACGGCCAGCAACCGGTTGCCAGCGTCGAGGAACCGCCCGTTGGTGAACGCCCGGCCGTCACCGACGAGCGCCACCCGGCTTTTGGGCAGGGACGTGGGGGTCGGGTCGGTCAGGAGCCGCTCGCCGACGGCCACCACCGGGAGGGGCCCGCGCCGGTCAGCCGTGCCGGCGGTGTACACGCCGTCGCCGGTGACGTCCACGAAGCTCGTCTTCGACGACGAGGCCAAGACGGCGGCACTATCACCCTGCACGGTCAGGGCGACGGCGTTGGACACCAGGATTCCGGGCACGCCGGCCGTGGCGGGGTGGATGGGGATGTCAGCGGCCAGGAAGGTGCGGGGGTCGCTGGCCAGCCCCTGGTCGAGGTCGACGACCGGCGACCCCTGGGCGCCCAGGCCCCAGCCGCCCAGCAGGTCGAGCAGGCGGGCCGGTAGCGCCGAGCCCGGATCGCCGGCCAGCCCGACGAGGACGCCGCCACCGCGATCGGTCAGCCGCCGGATGGCCGCCGTCTCCCCCGGCGAGAGGTCGCCGGTGGCCGGGACGAGAACGACGGCCCGGCAGGGATCGAGGTTGGCCGGGTCGCTCAAGGTCACTGCCTTCGTCTCGATGCCGTTGTCGCCCAGGGCCCGGGCCCACCCCGACAGCCCGTCCGCCACCGTGGCGGCGATGTCAGACTCGCCGTGCCCGGCGGTGAAACAGACGAGGTTGCGCTGGGTCCGCAGTACCCGGACGATCGCCCCGGTGATCTCCTGTTCCGTCGGGCTGAGGGCGTTCTCCCGCCGTTTCTCGTACTCGACGACGACCGTCCCGTAGGCCTGCAACTTGTACTGCTGGGCCACCGAGGGCTGGGCGTCGGGATCGACGAACCGGAGGGAGATCTTCGACTGGGCGAGCCGGTAGCGCTCGAGGAGGCGCCGCTGGGCGCTGGCGTCGTCCCGGGCGAACATCGTCACCCGCAGCGGGTGGCCGACCCGGGCCAGCACGGCCCGGGTCTGGGGATCGAGCGACTGCCCGGCCGGCGACGGGTCCCAGTAGCGGTTGCTGCCGGCGGCGGCGAAGTTGGCCACGCCGAGGATGGCGACGGCCACGGCGGCCAGGACGAGGCGCTTCACTTGCTGCTCACCCGGGCGATTCCGGCCGTGGCGGCGGCGGCCGACAACGCCACCGCCGTGACGACGAACACGACGCTCCCCAACGGGACGACGCCGGTGGCCCAGGCGTCGACGTGGTGCTGGGGCGACAGCTGGGCCAGCATCCGGCTGGCCGAGCCACCCATCGCGCCACTCAGGTCGTCGGCGAGCCACAGGGCGAGGAGCACCGTGGCCGTGAAGAAGGCGGCCACGAACGGGTGGGGGGCCCAGGCGCTGATGGCCAGACCGATGGCCAGGTACACGACCGCCACCGCCACCAGACCGGCGTAGCCGACCACCAGTGGCCCCACCGCGACGCGCTCCGCCACCTGGAGGAAGGTGATCGGGTAGACGACGACCGGCGCCAGGACCGCGCCGAGGTAGACCCCGAGGGCGATCAGCTTGCCTCCGGCGATACTGCCGGCCGAGACGGGCAGCAGTCGGAGCATGGTGAACGTTCCGCTGTGGCGCTCCTCGGCCACGCTGCGCATGGTGAACACCGGCGTGAGGAAGATAAGCAGGAGCGCCAGGTTGCGGTACACCGTCCCGAGGTACGCCTCCGACGACGAGTGGAGGACGACCACGTACAGCCCACCCGACAGCAGCGCCGTCACCGCCGCCGACAGGAGGAGCGACGGGGACGTGATGGCGTCGCCGATATCCCGCCGGGCGACGACGAGGGCAGCCCGCCAGGCCGGCAGCGGCGCGTTCACCGGGCGGGCTCCTCGGCCAGCGTGATGCTGGCCAGGAACAGGTCCTCGAGCGGCGTCCGGGACGACCGCCGGGCCACCTCCCGCCACTCCCCGGCGGGAGTGGTGACGGCCCACCGCAGCACGGTGCGGGTTCCCGGCGGGTGCAGCACGACGTCGCCCGCCTCGGCCGCGGCGCCGTTCGATGCCGCCCACAGGCGCGCGCCGTCGGCCACCGGGTCGCTGGAGAGCTCGAAGCGGGCGACGAGCGCCCCGGCGTGGAGGAACAGAACCTCGCGGGCGAGATCGGCCACCTCG
>JAUZEX010000889.1 GCA_030838815.1 Actinomycetota bacterium | reverse complement strand
TGTCCTCGGCCTGGCCAGGGAGGTACTCCTGGCGGTAGGGGTTGCCGGGCCGGGGGTGCGCCTGCATGGCGATGCCCGGCAGGGCTCCGTGGATCCCGGCCTCCCAGGAGCCGGCCGAGGTGAAGCGCCCGTCGTCACCCCGGATGCGGGTCGCCTCGCCGAACGTCCACACGGTGCCGTCGCGGTCCTCGGCGAACCAGTCGAACGTGTCCTCGAACGGCTGCCCGTCCACGGTGACGGTGTCGTGGACCACGACGCAGGGCACCCCCATCACGACCCGGGTCTGGTCGGTGACCTCCACCACCTTGCGCTCGAGCCCCTCGCCGCCGCGGCCCTCGTAGACCCAGCGGGTCCCCGGCCGAAGCGGCAGGTAGGGATTGTCGACCGTGGCCGTGAAGGCCACCGGATCGATCCGGGGCGCGTAGGAGTGCCGATCGCCGCCGGCCGCGGCCAGTACCGCGACGCCGGCGGCCAGGATCACGAGCATGGCCGCGCCGACCACCCGTTGTTTCACGGGCCGCATCCTACGGGTTGGGGTGAATTGTCCGATTCGTCAAGCTTTGGGAGGAAATGTCCGGGGGGGTTCTGTCCGACTTGGGGCCGATGCCCCGTTTCGTGGCAGGCGACCCCCTTGGCGGCGTCGAACCCGATTCCCGACAGCTCACGTCGCACCAGGGAGAGGGGCCGAAGGACCGCAGCCGATGGACCGCCGCCTTCACCACCGTGCGCGCCATCCCCGCCCCCGCCGACTGGCCGGGGGGCTCATCGTCGGCTGCCTCGGCGTCGTCGCCCCCCTGTCCGTCCTGGCCTGGCACGCTTCGGCGAGTACGGCCGCCACCTGTGACGCCGCCACCCACACGGTCACGCTGACGGGTGGGGGGACGGCCACCATCGTCCGGTCCGGTCAGAATGTCACGGTGCCCGGCTGCCACGGTTCGGGGGCCGTCGTCGCCGGCATCGGCAGCGGCGCCACGGTGAAGATCGAGGGTGGGGACGGCTCGAGCACGGTCGTCATCGACCTCTCCGGGGGTCACTTCCCGTCCTCGGTGAAGTTCGACCTCAGCCTCGGCCCGGCCGCCGGCGGGGGCCGGGGGGGCACGCTCAGCATCGCCGGATCGTCGGGGCCCGATGTGATCGTGGCCGGCGGGTTCGGCATCTCCCTCAACGGCGACGAGGTGATCGATGTCGGGGAGGGTTGCGACCCCGACTGCCTGAATCCACCGGGGGGCGTCGAGGAGCTCTTCATCAACGGTGCAGGGGGCGACGACTCGCTCAGCACCGCCGGGAGCCCCGGTACCGGCGGCCCGTCCGACACTCCCGCCACTCTCGACGGCGGCAGCGGCCTCAACACCCTGGACCTCTCCCGGGCCGCCGGGCCGGTCAGCGCCAACCTGTTCCAGGGCACGGCCAGCGGGGCGAAGAAGGTCACCAACTTCGCCCGCATCCTCGGCTCCGCGTTCAGCGACGAACTCGTCGGCGACCACGACAACTACATCGCCGACGGTGGCGGCGACGACATCGTCTTCGCCGGGGCGGGACACAACGTCATCGAGAGCGGACCCGGCAGCAAGACCATCACAGCCGGCAACGGCGACAACGTCATCACCACCGGCCCCGGGGCGGGCACGACCGTCAGCGTCGGGGACGGGAGCAACGACATCACGGTCGGCCCCGGGGGCGGCGCCACCATCACCGTCGGCGGCGGGAGCAACCTCGTCCACGGCACCGACGGCGGCGACACCATCACCGCCGGCGGGGGCGACAACGTCATCTACGACGGCGGCGGCGACGACTCGATCACGGTCGGGCACGGATCGAACCAGATCTACGGCGGCGACGGCGACGACCACATCAAGGTCGGCGACGGCGACAACCTCGTCGACGGCGGCGCCGGGGACGACCAGATCTACCTCGGCAACGGGCGGGACACCGTCATCGGCGGCGCCGGGGACAACGTCATCTACGGCGGGCAGGGGCCGGAGCACATCGACGCCGGGCCGGGCACCAACGTCGTCTACCTCGGCGACGCCGGCAACGACGTCACCGCCGGCGACGGCGAGAACATCATCCACGGCGGCAGCGGCGGCGACGTCGTCCGCACCGGCGCCGGAAAGAACACCATCGAGGCCGGGAACGGCCCGAACCAGATCTTCCTCTCCGCCGCCGCGACCGAGAACATCGTCCACGGCGGCGACGGCGGCGACGCGATCCACATCACCGGGAACGGCGGCGGCGGCCGGACCATCATCAACGCCGGTCGGGGCGTGAACACGATCTACTCCTCCGGCCAGGGCGAGAACACGGTCGACGGCGGCGGCGGAACCAACACCGTCTCCTACGCCGAGGCCGCGGCGCCGGTCGTGGTCGACTTCTCCCGAGGCCCCGGCACGGTGAGGTGCGGCGGCGTCGACACGCTGACCGGAGTCCAGACGGTGATCGGCTCCGGTTTCGACGACACGTTCATCCCCGGCCCGGCCGACGAGACGTTCGACGGCGGGCCGGGCACCAACACGATCTCCTACCAGGACCCGGCGTCCGCCGACTCGGCGGTGAGCCCGTCGCTGCCCGACCCGGCCACCGTCGATCTGGCCGCCGGTACGGCCACCGCGCCCGACCGGGGCACGGACAAGCTGCTCAACATCAGCCGCGTCGTCGGCTCGCCCTACGACGACCTCCTCTTCGGCGACGCCCACGACAACGTCCTCGACGGCCGGGAGGGCAACGACTTCATCGACGGACGGGCCGGCCACGACACACTCCTCGGCGGCCCCGGCAACGACACGCTGTTCGGCGGCCCCGGCGACGACACCCTGAACGGCGGTGACGGCAACGACCGTGAGAGCGGCGAGGACGGCGACGACCGGTTCAACCAGGAGTTCCTGAAGAACGGCACCGACACCCTCTCCGGCGGCCCCGGAATCGACACCATGGACTACTCGGCCCGCAGGGGCGCCGTGACCGTGGCCGAGAACGGACAAGGCGACGACGGCGAGCCGGGCGAGGGCGACAACGTCGCCGCTGACATCGAGACCGTCCTCGTCCCCGACAGCGCGGCGTCCGGGCCGGCCGACTACCTCCTCATCGCCGCCGACGGCGCTGTCTTCCCGTTCGGGCAGGCGGCATCCGTCGGGGCGCCAGGGCCGACCGGGCACCCGATCGTCGGCGTCGCCCGGACCCGCTCCGGGCACGGCTACTGGATGGCGGCCTCCGACGGAGCGATCTTCGCCTTCGGCGACGCCGCCTTCTCCGGCTCCCTCGGTGGCCTCGCGCTCAAGCAGCCGATCGTGGCCATGGCCGCCAGCCCGACGGATCACGGCTACTGGCTCGTCGCCGCCGACGGCGGAATCTTCGCCTTCGGCGACGCCGGCTTCTACGGCTCTCTCGGTGCGGTGGTCCTGAATCAACCCATCGTGGCCATGGCCGCCACCCCGTCCGGCCACGGTTACTGGCTCACCGCGGCGGACGGGGGAATCTTCGCCTTCGGCGACGCCGCCTTCCACGGCTCCCTCGGCAACGTTGTCCTCAACCGGCCGATCGTGGCCATGGCTGCGACCCCGACCGGAGCGGGCTACTGGCTCGTGGCCACCGACGGGGGGATCTTCGCCTTCGGCGATGCCGGCTTCTCCGGCTCCCTCGGCGACATCCACCTCACCCGGCCGGTGGTGGGCATCGCCCCCACCCCGACCGGCGCCGGCTACCTGCTGGCCACCTCCGACGGCGGCGTCTTCGCCTTCGGGGATGCACCCTTCGCCGGTTCGGCGGCCGGCACCCAACTGCCGCAACCGATCCGAACCATCGTCGGGTTGCGGTAGGACCCACCCCTACATGGCCGCCCGGAGGGCCTCCACCGGCTCCATGGCTGCCGCCCGGGCCGAGGGGTAGATCCCCGACAGGAGCCCGATGGTGCCGCCGAGCAGCGGCGCTCCGAGAGGGACCCACGGCTCCAGCACCGGCGTCCACGTCCGACTGGCGGCCACCCCGACGACGACCAGCGTCCCGAGGGCGGCGCCGAGGATGCCGCCGAGGAGGCCGAGCGTCGTACTCTCCAGCAGGAACTGGCCCGCGATGTGGCGGCGGGCCGCGCCCAGCGAACGGCGCAGGCCGATCTCCCCCACCCGCTCGAGCACCGACACCAGCGTCACGTTGGCGATCCCCACCGCGCCGATCAGCAGCGAGACGGCGCCGAGGAGGAGGAAGAGGGCGTTGAGGTCGTTCTGCACGCCGGCCCGGACCCGGCGGGGCTCGGGCGGCGCCGTCACCTTGAGGAGGGTCGGATCGGTCGGGCTGAGGGCCAGCGGCAGCTGCCCGGCGATGAGCGTGGCGGCGCCGATGCGGGTCTCGACCTGGACGGAGCCGGGGGCGCCGAGCCCGAAGTCCCGGCCGGCCGCGCCTTCGGGGATCACGATCGACCCCAGCAACGAGGATTGGCGCGCCACCCCCGAGATGACGCCGATGACGACGTAGAGCCGATCACCGAGGAAGATCGCCGGCTGGTCGTCGATGCGGGTCACATGGAGCTGCTCGGCCACGTTGGCGCCGACCACGGCCACCCGGTCGGCCCGGGCCGAATGGCCGCCGTCGGGCAGCCGCCCGGCGGACAGCTGCGCCCGCACCGCCTGGAACAGACCGGGGGAGGCCGCCTTCACCGGGAGCTGGAACTCCGTCTGGGCCACCGGGTCGTTGACCGGCACCGACCGGATGAGGTCGCCCCGGAGGTCGACGTCGGACAGGCTGCCGGCGGCCACGACGCCGTTGAGGCGGGTCACGCGGGCTTCGGCGTCCCACGGCAGGCCGCCTCCGGTGGTGGCCCGTCCGGCGGCGGCGGCCTTGGGGGTGACGACGATGTCGGTGGCGGCCAGGGCGTCGAACCGGCCCACGATCTGGTTCCCGGCCGTCTTGGACAGCCCGAGGGTGGCGACGAGGGCGGCGACGCCCATCACGGTGCCGAGGGCGGTGAGCACCGCCCGGCCGGGCCGGGCGGTGAGGCTGGCCAGCGCCTCGCCGAGAAGGTCGCGCCCGTCGAGGTGCGGCTTCAACGCGTTGCCCCGCCTCGAGATCTTCACGCCCCCGCCCTCGCCGCGCCCGTCGTCTCGACCTCGCCGAGCTGGCCGTCGACGATGCGGACCCGGCGGTCGGCCCGGGCCGCGACGTGCTCGTCGTGGGTGATGACGATCAGCGTCAGCCCTTCCCGGGAGAGCTGCCCCAGGATGTCGAGGACATTGCCCGCGCTCTTCGTGTCGAGGTTCCCGGTCGGCTCGTCGCACAGCAGCAGACTCGGCTCCCCCATGAGCGACCGGGCGATGGCCGCCCGCTGGCGCTGCCCGCCCGACAGCCTCGTGGGGAGGAAGTCGGCCCGCTCCGACAGCCCGACGCGATCCAGGGCGGCCAGGGCCCGTTCCCGGCGCCCCCGGCGGGGTGCCCCCATGTACAGCTCGGCCAGCATCACGTTCTCCAGCACGCTGCGGTGCGGGAGGAGGTGGAAGGCCTGGAAGATGAAGCCGAGGCGCCGTCCCCGCAGACCGGCCCGGCCGACATCGTCGAGCTCGTCGACGTCGACGCCCTCCAGCAGATAGATGCCCCCGGTCGGCCGGTCGAGCAGCCCGAGGACGTTGAGCAGGGTCGACTTCCCCGACCCCGACGGGCCCACGATGGCCAGCCATTCCCCGGGCCAGATGGACAGGTTGACGTCGCGCAGGGCGTGGACCGGCGGATCGCGGTCGAAGGTGCGGAAAACGCCCCGCAGCTCGACGACCGGCGTGCCTCGGGGGAGGCTGGTGAAGCCCCCCAGCTGGCTCACGGCTTGGGCACCTTGGCCAGCAGGGCGGCGTTCTGCTCCCGGAAGGCCGACTCGTACTCCTCACTCACCTTGTCCTCGACGCCTTCCACGTGCTCGTGCTCGCACTTGACGTCGGCGTTGACCATGGCCACCTCGTCGCGCTGCAGCGCGGTGAGGGCGGCGTGGTCGTAGTCGGAGGCGGCGGCGGCCGCCGCCTCGGCGTCGCCCGGCGCGCCGACGATCCCCTCGAGCTTCTTCTTGAGCACGGTGTCGACCTGCTCCTGCTCGCTGAGCCCGTCGTAACCGGCCGCCTTCATGCACTCCGACCAGTCCCGCACGGCCTTCACCATTCGGGCGTCGGCCCGCATCTTCTGGTCGAGCTCGTCGAGCTTCGACGACAGGCTCTGGAGGACGTCGGCGCCGCCGAAGATCTGGTCGGTGGCGGTCTTGGTGCAGCCGCCCAGGCGGCTGTAGTCGCCGCTGTCGACCGCCTCGGCGAAGGTGGCCGTCGGGTCGTCGCCGTAGAGGGCGTGGTCGTAGGCCTTGCGGTCCGCCTCGGAGAGCGAGTCGCGGATCGCCTTGTTGGCCCCCGCCACCGCCTGCTTGCGCCGCTGCTCGTAGAGCGTCGTGATCCCGTAGCCGTACTGCTTCTCGAAGTCTTCCTTGCTCATGCCCTGGGCACCGACGAGCGCGGCCTGGGCGGCATTGGGATCGACGGGGACGTAGTCGAAGCCCTGGGCCTTCATGCAGTCCCGCACCAGGTTCTCCACGTTGGCCTGCCGGAGGCGGATGCCGGCCTCGTCGAGGCCGACCTGCTCTTCGATGCGCCCGTCCTTCGCCGCCGACGCCTTGCCGCCGCCGCCGCAGGCCGACAGGCCCGCCAGCACGCAGACGAGCCCGACGGCCATCCCCCGTCCCCCACCCCTACCTGCCACCGCCTGCTCCCTTCGTCTTCTTCTGGCCGGCGCCTCCGTCGGCGGCGGGGTTCTTGGCCCCCACCACGACGAGGTCACCCGGATCGAGCTCTCCCTGGACGGGCGTGACGGCCACGACACCCTTGGCCGCCAGCCCCGGTTCGACGGTCACGAACCGGGCCGGCTCCCGCGGGGGCTGGACCTGGACCCGGGTTGTCCCGTCGGACGCCATCGACAGCGCCGCCACCGGCACGGCGAGAACCTCGCCGGCGGTGCTCTGCACGCTGATGGTCTGCACCACCGAGGCGCCGGCCAGCCCGACGTCGAGGCCGGTCGGCGTCACCTCGAGGTAGTAGCGCTGGGGGTCGACGCCGTTGGTGCCGGGAGTGGCGGCGATGCCGGTCACCGTGCCGGTGGCATCGACGTTCGCCTCCGGGGCCCGGATGGCGACGCTGCCGCCCTCCTTGACCAGCTTGGCGTCGGCCGCCGACAGCGCCGACTCCACCACCAGCCGGGAGCTGGTGACGGTCATGACCGGGCCGACCGCCTCGTCGCCGACCTTGAGCTTCACGTCGTCGACCCGGGCCGGGAGCGCGGGGAAGAACAGGACCTCGCCGGCGGGGATCTGGATACCGAGCTTGGCGCCGGTCGGCCCGGCGCCGGCCCGGCGGCCGGCGAGGCCGACCTTGCGCTGGGCGAAGGCGACGACGTCGGCCGCCTTCTGCACCTCGGCCTGGGCGGTGGCGGCGTCGAGCTTGGCCGAGGGGTCGGGGACAACGGCGCTGGAGGCGTCGTGGCTGCTGCTGCCTGAACCCTTGTCGCCGCTGGCGGCGGCCAGGGCGTCCTCGGCCGAGGCGAGCTCCTCCCGGGCGGCGGACGCCCGGCTGGAGGCGTCCTGGGCCCGCTTGGCCAGCGCGCCGTACTCCTCGTTGGACGGCGGGGGCTTGCGGGTCCGCGCCTCGTCGAGGCGGGCCTGGGCGTTCTTCTCGTCCTCGTCGGCCTTGGTCACGGCCCGGCGGGCCTTGTTCACCCGGACGGCGGCGGCGACCCGTTCCTGCTCCATTCGGGAGGCGGCGGCGCTGTCGGGCGACACCGCGGCGGGCGACACGCCGGTGGCGCCCGGTGTGAGGGCCCGGGCGGCGGCCGCGGCGCGCTGGCGGGCGATGTCGAGGTCGTGCTGGGCCGAGGTCAGGCCCTCCTGCGCCCCGAGGAAGTCGGACTCGGCCGCGAACCAGTCGGTCTGCGCCGCCCGCAGCGCCTGCAGCTGCTCGTCGCTCGGGCCCGACGGCGTCCATCCGCCCTTCAGATACCAGGCGGCCACGGCCAGCCCGGTGCGGTCGTCGTAGACGCCGTCGGTGCGCCCCGGCCGGAACCCGAGCCGGACGAGGGCCTGCTGGAGCTGGCGGACGTCGTCGCCGACGGCGCCCGGGGTGATGTCCCGGTAGGCGGGCACCGCCCCCTGGAGCACCAGCGCCGGACGGCCGGAGGCGGTGAACGCCACGCTGCCCTCCGTCAGGTCCTTCCCCTTCTGCGGCGCACTGGTGAGGATCGGGTTCGCCTTGCGGATCTGTGACGGCGGCAGCAGCACCGACTGGGGCGCGCCGTAGCGGACCGTTCCCCGGATGACCACGTCCGACGACAGGACCTTCTTCTCCACCGGCACCGTGATGGCCGACGGCGTCGGCGGCGCGGTCCGCGCCGCCACCTCGGCCGGCGACCGGATCCGGCTCGCCGCACCCCAGCTCACCAACGACGAAAGGATCACGGCGCCGAGGCCGATGGAGAGCGCCCGGTTCCGCCGGATCAGTGCGACGCCCGTCGAACCGGAGCGCGGCGCAGCGGCGACATCCGTGCTTCTTCCCGACGCCCGGGATCCGGGTCGGAACAGCATGACGAATCGGCCCCTTCCCCCACAAAAGCCCCAGCTCCGCGGCCCCAAGGTTATCAGTCGGTCCTTTTGACTCTCCTGAGACTGAGAAGGCCTCTCAGGCAGGTCCCAAGGGCGGTTTGGGCGAATTGAGGGGGTTGTAGGGATGTGGGCGGTACGGGGGGAATTGCATGCGCACGGTCCGGATCAGGCTCGCGGCAGCCATCGCCCTCAGCGCGCTCGCCGCGGTGCCGGGCCCGAGCGGAATTGCGAGAGCGGCGACGCCCGCCGCCGCGCCCCGGCCCGTGACCGAGAAGGACTTCGCGGTCAAGAATTTCTCCGCTCGTTCCACCACCGTCGACAATCGGTTCCTGCCCCTCCCGCCCGGCAAGCAGTGGACGCTGACCGGCACCACCACGGCCGGCAAGCACGAGGTGGTCTTCACCGTCACCAACGTGACGAAGTGGGTCGACCACGTCCGCACGGTGGCGCTGTGGGACCGGGACTTCCAAGACGGCGTGCTGGCCGAGGAGGAGCTGGCCTTCATGGCCCAGGACGACGCCGGCAACGTGTGGAGCCTCGGCGAGTACCCCGAGGAGATCGACGCCACGACCGGCGCCCGGTCCGCGCCGCGGACCTGGCTGGCCGGCCACCTGGGGGCGATCCCCGGTGTGCTCATGCGGTCCGACCCGAAAACGGGCACCTCCTCCTACCTTCAGGGCCTGGCGCCGTCCGTCCAGTTCATCGACAAAGCGATCGTGTCCCAGACCGGCCAGACGGCCTGCGTCGCCACCGGTTGCTACAGCGGGGTGCTGGTGGTCGACGAATGGAACCCGCAAGCCCAGCCCCAGGACGGGCACCAGTTCAAGTACCACGCCCCCGGTCTCGGCGTCGTGCAGATCGTCGGGAAGGGCGGCACCGAGCAGGAGACGCTGGCGCTGACCAGGCTCCGCACGCTCACCGGCTCCGAGATGGCCGCCGCCACGGCCCGGACGCTGGAGCTCGACCGGCGGGCCTACGGCTCGGTCCCTGACGTCTATCGCCACACTGCCTTCGCCACCGTGCGGAAATAACCCGGAGAGAACGATGCGCCGCTCCCGTTTCCATTTCGTCCTCGTTGCTGCGCTGGCCGGCTTCGCCGCTCTGCCTTCCCCCGGCGCCCTGGCCGCGGCCCGGGGCACCGCCGGGCCCCAGGTCGGCGAGAAGGACTTCGACGCCACTCACTTCTCCGCCCGGTCGATCCTCGTCGACAACCCGTTTCTCCCGTTGATGCCGGGCCAGCAGTTCACTCTCACCGGCACCACCACGGCCGGCAAGCACGAGGTGGTCTTCACCGTCACCGACGTGACGAAGTGGGTCGATCACGTCCGCACCGTCGTCATCTGGGACCGCGACTTCCAGGACGGGCAGCTGGCCGAGGAGGAGCTCGCCTTCATGGCCCAGGACGACGCCGGCAACGTGTGGAGCCTGGGCGAGTACCCCGAGGTCCACGAGGACGACGGCACGGTCGACGCCCCCGACACCTGGCTGGCGGGCCACAACGGCGCCACGGCCGGCGTCCTCATGCGGGCCAACCCGAAGACCGCCACGTCGACCTACGTCCAGGGACGCGCCCCCGACATCGAGTTCCTCGACAAGGCGAAGGTGGCCCAGACCAATCAGAAGTCCTGCGGCCCGACGGGTTGCTACAAGGGTGTGCTGGTCGTCGACGAGTGGAACCCGCTGGCCCAGCCGCAGGACGGCCACCAGTTCAAGTACCACGCCCCCGGCGTCGGCGTCGTCAAGATCGTGGGCAAGGGCGGCACGGAGCAGGAGACCCTGCTACTGACGAACCGCCACACGCTCACCGCCGACGAGCGGGAGGCCGCCACCGCCCGAACGCTGCAACTCGACCAGCGGGCTTACCGGCTGGCCCACGACGTCTACGCCAAGACCGCCTTCGCCGACGTCCGCTAGCTCGGCAGGGCCCGGAGGCGTTATCGGGCGGAGGGGAAATTCCCGGTGGCGAGGTCGGCGGCCATGACCAGGACGGCGTGGAGACCGTCGAGGCGTTCTTCGAGGTCGATCATCTCGGAGTAGAGCTCGTCGATCTCGCCTTCGAGGACCTCGGCGTGGACCGGATCGATCTCCTCGTGGTCCAACCGGTCGATGGTGTCGACGAGGCGGACCTCACGAAGCTCCAGCTCTCCCATGAAAGGCTGCAAGGGGTTCATCATGCCCCCGTAGGTACCCCACTCTCCGTGGCCGAAACCTCGCGGTCCGGGTTCAGCCCAGGCCGGCGAGGTGGCGGTGCACCACCGCCGCGCACTCCCGGGCCTCGTTGATGGCCCACACGACGAGCGACTGGCCCCGCCGGGCGTCGCCGCAGGCGAAGACGCCCGGCACCGACGTCTCGTAGGTGGGGGCGGCCAGGTTGCCGGCGGCGTCCTCGTCGGCGTCGAGCTGCTGGAGGAGGGCGTCGCGCTCGGGCCGGGCGAATCCGATGGCCACCAGGACGAGCTGGGCCGGCAGGCGCTCCTCGGTGCCGGACATCGCCTCGAAGGCCGGCGGCCCACTGGAGCAGGCGATCTCGACCGCCTCGACCCGACCCTCCGCCTGCTCGTCTGCGGACAGGCCCAGTGTGATGACGTCGAAGCGCCGCACCCCACCCTCGTCGAGGGCGTAGGTGGACGGGAGTCGCCTCGGCATCTCGGGCCAGGTGGCGATCTCCCGGGGCCGGGAGCCCGCCGGAGCCGGGTAGCGGTCGAGCTGGGTGACCGAGCG
This sequence comes from Actinomycetota bacterium, assembly GCA_030838815.1. Lineage (GTDB taxonomy): Bacteria > Actinomycetota > Acidimicrobiia > IMCC26256 > BP-133 > BP-133. The sequence continues at coordinate 1,193 of JAUZEX010000889.1, read as the reverse complement.
GGCCCGTTCCCGGTGGGCGTTGGCGATGCAGTCGGCGGCGGTGTCGCCGCCGCCGATGACGACCACGTCTTTCCCGGCGGCCGTGATCTGGCCCTGATAGCGGGCCAGCTTGGCGTTGTCGGCGGCGGCGATGACCCGGTTGCGGTCGTAGAGGTAGTCCATGGCCAGATGGACGCCCTCCAGCTTGGCGCCGGGCACGTCGAGCTCCCGGTGGAGGCGCGATCCCACCGCCAGCACAAGAGCGTCGAACTCCGCTCGCAGCTCGTCGGCGGTGATGTCGACGCCGACGTCGACGTTGCAGCGGAACTCGATGCCTTCGGCCTCGAGCACCTTCACCCGCCGGTCGACGAAGCGCTTCTCCAGCTTGAAGTCGGGAATGCCGAAGCGGAGCAGCCCGCCGGGGGCCTCGTCGCGCTCGAAGACCACGACGCGGTGCCCGGCCAGGTTGAGCTGGGCGGCGGCGGCCATGCCGGCGGGGCCCGACCCGATCACGGCCACCGAGCGGCCGGACATGTTGACCACGGCCCGCGGCTCGACCCAGCCCTCGTCGAAGGCCCGCTCGATGATGGCCAGTTCAATCTGCTTGATCATCACCGGGTCGTCGTTGATCTCCAGCACGCAGGCCGCCTCGCAGGGCGCCGGGCACGTGTAGCCGGTGAACTCGGGGAAGTTGTTGGTGTAGTCGAGGCGCTCGTACGCCTCCCGCCACCGGCCCTGGTAGACGAGGTCGTTCCATTCCGGGATCAGGTTCCCGAGCGGGCAGCCGTTGTGACAGAAGGGCACGCCGCACCCCATGCAGCGCTGCGCCTGCTGCTGCACCTCTCGGGGCGGCAGCAGCGTGAAGACCTCGTGGTAGTCGCCGACGCGCTCCTCGGGATCGCGGTGCGGGTCGCCCTGCACGGCGCGGCCGATCCGCAGGAAGCCCTGGGGATCGGGCATCAGACCCCTGCTCGTTCGGGGGATACCCCCGCGCCCCGGGGCCCGGCCAGCCGGGCCAGCGCGGCCTTGTAGTCGCGGGGCATCACCTTCACGAAGGGTGGCACCTGCTCGCTCCACCCGGCCAGGAGCCGCTCGGCCACCGGCGAGCCCGTCCGCCGGGCGTGCTCCGCCACCAGGGCCTGCACCGTCTCGAGGTCGTCGGGGGTGAGTTCCTCCAGCCCGACCAGGTCGGTGTTGCACCGACCGGCGAAGAC